>NZ_JBJGYK010000018.1:0-114990 GCF_054049955.1 Geodermatophilus sp. SYSU D00758 | reverse complement strand
GCCGCCGGCCTCCCCGCCTGCGCGCCCGCCCCCGCCCGGCGGGGCGCGCGGCGGGGGGGGGGGGCGGGGGCCCCCCCCCCCCCCGCCGTCGCCGAACCTGCGGGGGCGGCCCGCGGGCCAGGAGGGTGGAGTGCGATGACAGAGCAGCTGGACCCCGCGGTGTTCCCCGCCGGGCAGGAGCCCCCGGTGACCGTCGCCGAGCGCTGGCTGGCGCGGCTGTCGTTCCTCTGCGCGCTCGGTGCGGGGGGCCTCCTGCTCGTCACCGGGCTGACCGACCCCCTGGCGCTGGGTGTCGGGGTGCTGGCCGGGGCCGTGCTGCTCGCCGCCCTCTGGGAGCTGCTGAGCACCCGGGGCGCCCGGCGGTGGGTCGCGGGTGCGGTCGCGGTCGCCGCACCGGTGGTCGCCGTGCTGGTCGGTGCGGCGCTGGGGGTCCTGTGGGAGTTCCTCGCCGTCGGCGTCCTCGCGGCCGGGGGGTCCGCGGCCGCGCGGGCCGCGCTCGGCCGGGCCCGGCCACCGGATCGCGTACCGGAACGGGAGGCACCGCCCCCGGCGCGCCCCTTCCTGGTCATGAACCCGCGGTCCGGTGGCGGGAAGGTGGGCCGGTTCCACCTCGACCGGCGGGCCGCGGACCTCGGGGCGCGGGTGGCGCTGCTCGACGGCCCCGGCGAGGTGGACGTCGCGGCGCTCGCCCGGCGGGCGGTGGCCGAGGGGGCCGACCTGCTCGGCGTGGCCGGGGGCGACGGGACGCAGGCACTGGTCGCCGGCGTCGCCGCCGAGCACGGGCTGCCGTTCCTGGTGATCCCCGCCGGGACCCGCAACCACCTGGCCATGGACCTCGGCCTCGACCGCGAGCGCCCCGACCTCGCGCTGCACGCGCTCGACGACGGCGTCGAGGTCACGCTCGACCTCGGCGACATCGGCGGCCGGACCTTCGTCAACAACGCCTCGTTCGGGACCTACGCGGAGGTGGTGCAGAGCCCCGCCTACCGCGACGACAAGGTCGGCACCACGCTGGACGTGCTCCCGGAGCTGCTCGCCGACCGGCGCGGGCCCCGGTTGCGGGTGCACGTCGACGGCGCGCTCACCCTGGAGGGCCCCACGGCCCTCCTGGTCAGCAACAACCCCTACGGCGCCGGCGACCCGGCCGGGCTCGGCCGCCGGCCCCGGCTGGACACCGGCCGGCTCGGCGTCGTCGCGATCACGGTGTGGAGCGCGGCGCAGGCGGCCGGCCTGCTGCGGGGGCGGCACAGCACGGGGGTGCGCAGCCTGACCGCGACCGAGGTCGTCGTGGACGCCGACGCCCCGGAGATCCCGGTGGGGGTGGACGGCGAGGCGCTGCTGCTGCCCACCCCCGTCCGGTGCACGATCCGGCCCGGCGTCCTGCGGGTGCGGGTGCCGCGCGAGCGGCCCGGTGCGCCCCCCGCACGGCCGCCGATCGACCGGGCGCTGCTGCGCCGCCAGGCCCTCACCGTCGGGCGGCTGGCCCGGGCGGAGCGGTGACCGGGGGTGCCTCCGCGACCGGCCGGGGGTAGGGCAGCACCGGGGTGGTGACGGCCGGGGCGCGCGGTGTCCTGGGTGCGTCGGCGAGCGCGGCGTCCAGGGTCGTCGCCGCGTCGATCAGGGACAGGTGGGTGAACGCCTGCGGGAAGTTGCCGATCTGCTCGCCGGTGAGCGCGATCTCCTCCGAGTACAGCCCCACGTGGTTGGCGTAGGTCAGCATCTTCTCGAACGCCCGGCGGGCCTCGTCGACGCGGCCGGCCCGGGTGAGCGCGTCCACCCAGGCGAAGCTGCACAGCGAGAAGGTGCCCTCGGACCCCCGCAGGCCGTCGGGGGAGGCCTCGGGGTCGTAGCGGTACACCAGGCTGTCGGTGACCAGTTCCTCGTCCATCGCCTCGAGGGTGGACAGCCACATCGGGTCGCGCGGTGAGATGAAGCCGACCGTCGGCATCCGCAGCAGCGCGGAGTCCAGCACCTCGGTCGCGTAGTGCTGCACGAACGCCTGCCGGCGGGGCGAGAACCCGCGCTCGAGGACCTGCCGGTAGATCGCGTCCCGCTGCTCGGTCCAGCGCGCCACCGGGGCCGGGCGGCCGAACTCGGTGGCCAGCCGGACGCCGCGGTCGAGGGCGACCCAGCACATCACCCGGCCGTAGGTGAACGGCTGCCGGCCGCCGCGGGTCTCCCAGATGCCCTCCTCGGGCTGGTCCCAGTGGTCGGCCACCCAGTCGAGCACCTCGCACATCGCCGTCCAGCCCTGGTGCGGCACCTCCACCCCGGTCCGGCTCAGCGCGTAGAGGCTGTCCGCCGCCTCGCCGTAGATGTCGAGCTGCAGCTGCTCGGCCGCCCCGTTGCCGATCCGGACCGGCGCCGACCCTCGGTAGCCCGACCAGTGCCCGAGCACGCCCTCCTCGAGGTCGGCGGAGCCGTCGATCCGGTACATGATGTCGAGCGGGCCGCCCTCGCCCCCGGCGTGCTCGCGGACCCGGTCGCCCAGCCACCGGCCGAACTGCGCCGCCTCGGCGCGCATCCCGAGCTTGAGCAGCGCGTGGACCGAGAAGGACGCATCCCGCACCCAGGTGTAGCGGTAGTCCCAGTTGCGCTCGCCCCCGACCTGCTCGGGCAGGGCCGCGGTGGGGGCCGCGACGAGCCCCCCGGTCGGCGCGTAGGTCATCAGCTTGAGGGTGATCGCCGAGCGCTCGACCGTCTCCCGCCACCGGCCGCGGTAGGTCGACCCGGCCAGCCAGGTCCGCCAGTAGTCCTCGGTGCCGTCGAGCAGCTCCTGGATCTCGGCGCGGCGCATCTCGCGCGGCGGGCCGTCGGCGGCCGACTCGAGCACCACGCCGCGGACCTGACCGGCCACCAGGCCCACGGTGACGTGGAGGTCGCCGTCCTCGACGCGCAGCCGGGCCACCCGCTCGTCGTCCGGCTCGCGCACCACGTGCAGGGTGAGCGCCAGGTCGTCGGTCCGGAAGACCGCTCCGCCGGGGCCGATCTCGGTCTCGTGCCGGCGCCGGCCGTAGTCGAAGCGCGGCGCGACCTCCGCCTCGAACGTCATGCGGCCGCGGATGCACTGCAGGAGGCGCACCACCCGGTGGCGGGCGGTCGCCGCGCCGTCGACCGGGGGCATGAAGTCCACCACCTGGCCCAGCCCGTCGGCGGTGAAGTACCGGGTCACCAGGACGGCGGTGTCGGGGAGGTACATCTGCTTGCTGGTCCAGTCGGTGCCCACCGGGCGGATCCGGAACCGCCCGCCGCGGGCGTCGTCGAGCAGGGCCCCGAAGACGCTCGGCGAGTCGAAACGGGGCAGGCACAACCAGTCCACCGACCCGTCGGTGGTCACCAGCGCGGCGGTCTGCAGGTCCCCGATGATCCCGTGGTCGGCGATCGCGGTCTCGGGCATGGCGGTCTCGGGAATGGCGGTCTCGGGCATGGCGTCCTCCGGTGTCCGCAGGTGGCCCGACGGGGCGCGGGCCGGCCCCGCCACCGTGCCCGCGGCCGGGGCGGGGGTGCCTCATCCCCCAGGGGTGAGGGACCCCGCCGGCGTCGCGACCCTCAGGCGGCCGGGCCGTGCCGCCGCGCCCCGAGGCTGCGCTGCACGGCGTCGACCAGCACCTTCACCACGAACCCGAGGACGACGAGGTCGGCGACCATCTGCACGGTCACCAGCACCCGGGCGACCTGGCTCACCGGCGTGATGTCGCCGAACCCGACCGTGGCGAACACGGTCACCGCGAAGTACAGCGCGTCGGTGCGGGTCAGCGGCTCGCTGAAGGCGTCGGGCCGGGACCCGGACAGGACGACGTAGACCGCGGCGAAGAGGACGAGGAACAGGGGCACGGTGAGCGCCAGCGCCTCCAGCCCGCGCAGCGTCGGGAAGGGGGCGCGCAGGATCGCGCGGACCTGCCAGACCACCAGGGGCCCCACCAGCACCAGCCCGACGAGCAGCGCGAGGACGGTGCCCGCCCCGAACCCGCTGGCCAGCGGCAGCAGGAAGTAGCCGGCCGTGACCGCGGTGGCGGTGCCCGCGGTGCGGACCGCGGCCCGGACGAGGGCGCGCCGGTGGGCCCGCAGCGCGGCGGGGGCCGGCCGCGGCGCCTGCCCGGTGCCCGGGACCGGCTCGCCGTCCACCCGCCGGACGCTAGCCCGCGGCCCGTCCGGCCGGGGTCGTCCCGCGCGGGCGAACACGGTCAGTGCACCAGAGCCTTGACCCCGATGACGAGGGCACCGACGAGCGCGACGAGGGTCGCCTGCAGCAGGGCCCGCGGCACGGGGGCGCCGGCGAACCGGGCGGCCCAGTAGCCGTAGAAGCCGATCAGCCCCAGGCCGGTCCACGTGGCGAGGTCGAAGGCGGTGCCAAGGTCGAGCAGCCCGAGCGCAGCGAGGACGAAGAGCACCGCGGGGAACCCGGCGCCGAAGGCCACCGCACCGGCATCGCCGGCCATGTCCCGCAGCTGGGCCCGGGTGACGCGGTGCCGCTGGCTGGTCTCCACGCCCACGACCTCGCTGTAGACCTCGGCCAGCCCCACGGCCACGCCGGAGGCGATGAGCCACGCCGCCATGGCCCCGGCGGCCGGCGGGTGGGCCTCGCCGGCGACGACGAGGGCGAGGCCGATGATGGCCCCGTACACCACCCGGGCGACCCGGCGGGAACCGAGGTGGGCCTCGACGGCGGCGCGCACGGCCGCGGCCTCACACGCCGGTGGTGGCCGTGATGCGCCCGGCGGCCACCGCGTCGGCCAGCGCCCGGTGGTCGCGCTCGGCGGTGTCGGCGTAGGTCTCGGCGTAGGCGAGCAACGCCCGGTCGAACGCCTCCGAGGACCCGAGGTAGCCGGCGATGGCGATGCGGTCCCCGGAGCGGGCGTGCGCCCGGGCCAGGCACCAGGCGCACAGCTCGGCGTAGACCTGCATGCCCTGCGGTCGCAGGTCCTCGGTCGTCACCGACCCCTTCCAGTCCCACAGCTGGCGGACGTAGAAGTCGCGGTGCACCCCGTCGATCCCCTGGGTGCGCCGCCAGCCGAGGAAGAGGTCGCTGGACTGCTGCATGAGGCGCTGGCCGGTCACCACCCGCTGGCCCTCGTTGCTGTACCGGTCGGACCGGAGGAACTCGGCGTGCACCGAGGGCTCGGCCTCCTTGATCTGGAGCAGCAGCGGGTCGGACTCGTCCCGGCCGACGAGGAGCAGCACCCAGCACCGGGTGCCGACGCTGCCGACCCCGACCACCTTGCGGGCCATGTCGACGACGGTGTAGCGGCCCAGCAGCACCCGCCGGTCGGACTGCAGGGTCTCGGCGTACCCGTCGACCAGGTCCCGCAGGCGGCCGGTGAGGTCCCCGCTCTGCTCCGGGGGCATCAGGTCCTCCAGCGGCACCACCAGCGGGGGCTGCGGGCGGATCCGCAGCCGCCCGTCGGCGACGGTGGTCAGCCGGCCGAAGGCCCGCAGGTGGTCGCGGCCGCGGGCCCGCTCCAGCCCCCGTTCCAGCCGGCGGCGGCGTTTGGCGTCCAGCCGCGGGGCCACCTGCGCGCGGAGGAACTCGGTGTCGACGTGGCTGTACCAGACGTCGAGGTCGCGCATCCCGGCGAAGCGGGCCATCGCCGTCCGATAGCGGGTCGCTGCCGCGGCCACGACGGCCTCCCGCTGCTTGCGGGAGAAGCCGTTCTCCCGGCCGGCGATCTCCAGGCTGGCCGCGAACCGCTTGACGTCGTACTCGAAGGGCCCCGGCAGGGTCTCGTCGAAGTCGTTGGCGTCGAACACCAGCCGCCGCTCCGGCGAGGCGAACAGCCCGAAGTTGGCCAGGTGGGCGTCCCCGCAGATCTGGGCGGTCAGGCCCGTGTCCGGCCCGGCGGCGAGGTCGGCCGCCATGACCCGGGCCGCTCCGCGGAAGAACGCGAACGGCGAGGTCACCATCCGGCCGTAGCGGATCGGGACGAGCTCGGGCACCCGCGTCCGTCCCTGCTCCTCGAGCAGCACGAGCGGGTCGGGGCCCTTGCGCAGGACCTCGGCGTGGGCCTCGAGCGGCACGCTGCGCCGGATCGCCCGGCCGCGCGCGCGGCGGGTCGCGGGGTCCCCCGCGGGGCCGCTCAGCACGTCGACCCCATCTCGTCCGCGAGGGCGCCGACGTCGGCGGCCAGCGTGCGCAGCGCCGTACCGACGTCGCCGAGCGTCGCGGCCGAGGGGGCGGACCGGGCGTCGTCGACCGCCGTCCGCAGGGCGTCGAGGTCGGTCTCGAGGCGGTCGGTGTCGTCGTCGTACTGCGAGCGGCCGTCCGCCGCCACGGCTCGTACGTCGGCCTGGATCTGACCGAGCTGGTCCTGCACGGCGTCGAGACCACCGGACTGCAGGTCCACGTCGCGCAGCGCGGAGACCGAGCCCTGCAGGTCCTCGACGGAGCCGCACACGGCCGCCTCGCCGCTCGCCCCACCGCTCGTCGCGGTGCTCGATCCCTCCGTCGCGGTGCTCGGCTCGTCCGTCGCCGTGGAGCCGCCGCCGTCCGAGGAGCCGCAACCGGTGAGCAGGGCACCGGGGATCAGGGCGCCGGCGAGCAGCAGGACGGGGACGGTCCGGGGCCATCGGGTCATGGGACGACGATGGCCCGGCCCGCGCGCCCGGGGATCCTCCGCCGCGGATGAGGCGGGCACCGGGACGTGGCGCGACCGTCGGGTCCGCACTCCTGCCCGCGCACCCGGAGGTAGCCATGTCCGCGCCCGTCTCCGACCGCACCGGCGGGGCCCCACCCGGACGCACGACCCGTGCCGGCCGGACCGCACTGGTGGTGTGCGGGATCGCCGCCGTCGCCGTCGGCGTCGTCCTGCTGTTCAACCCGACCGCCGCCGCCCGGACCCTCGCGCTGCTGGTGGGGCTCGCCCTGGTGCTCGGCGGGCTCCTCGAGGTCTCGGCCGCCCTCGCCGGCGGGCGCAGCGGGTGGGGCGTCCTGCTCGGGCTGGTGCTGGTCGTCGGCGGGGTGATCGCCGCGGTGTGGCCCGGGATCACCCTCTGGTCGCTCGCGGTCATCACCGGCATCGCGCTGCTCGTGCACGGCGTCGCGCGGCTCGCGCTCGCCGTCGCCGTCCGCCGGGAGACGCCCGGCTGGGGGTGGCTGGCGGTCGCGGGCCTGCTCAACGCCGTGGTCGGCGTCCTCGCGCTGGCCTGGCCGGAGGCCACGGTGCTCGTGCTCTCGGTGCTGTTCGGCGCGCAGGTGCTGGTCTTCGGCGGGCTCCTGCTCGTCACCGCGGCCCTGCTGCCCCGCCCGGTGCCGGCCGGTCGCTGAGGAGCGCCCGTCATGACCCCACCCGGGACCCCGGGCCGGACGGCGGCCGCGGCGCGGGGCGCGCTGCTGCCGCTGGCGCTGGCGCAGTTCATCTGCAGCTTCGCCGGCTCGAACATGAACGTGATGATCAACGACATCAGCGCCGACCTGGACACCACCGTCCAGGGCGTGCAGGTGGCGATCACGCTGTTCCTGCTGGTCATGGCCGCCCTCATGATCCCGGGCGGGAAGCTCACCGACCGCTACGGCCGCAAGCGCTGCTTCAACGCCGGCCTCGTCGTCTACGCGGTCGGCGCGCTGCTCAGCGCGGCGGCGCCGGGCCTGGGCGTGCTCATCCTCGGCAACTCGATCCTCGAGGGGATCGGCACGGCGCTGCTCATCCCGCCCGTCTACATCCTCACGACCCTGCTGTTCACCGACGTGGCCTCGCGCGCCAAGGCGTTCGGGGCGATCAGCGCGGCCGGCGGGGTGGGCGCCGCGACCGGTCCGCTCATCGGCGGGCTGATCACCACGGCCATCAGCTGGCGGGCCTCGTTCGTGTTCCAGGCGCTGGTCATCGGCGGCATCGTGTGGCTGGGCCGGCGCATCCAGGACCCGCTGCCGGCCGACCCGGGCCGCCACTTCGACGTCCGGGGGTCGATCCTCTCGGCGGCCGGCCTGGTCCTCCTCGTCGGGGGCGTCATGGCCGCCGACGACAACGCCTGGCTGACGGTCACCCTGCTGGGCGCCGGGGCGCTGTTCCTCGTCGGCTTCTTCGCCTCCATCCGGGCCGACGAGCGGGCCGGCCGCGAGCCGCTGCTGTCGACGTCCCTGTTCCGCAACCGCACGGCCAACCTCGGCATGGTCACCCAGAACGTGCAGTGGCAGGTGCTGCTGGGGACGTCGTTCGTCGTGGCCGCCTACCTGCAGGTCGTCCGCGGGTACAACGCGATCGAGACCGGAGTCATCTTCACCGCGGCCACCGTCGGCCTGCTCCTGTCGTCGCTGGGGGCGGAGCGGTTCGCCAAGCGCCGGGCCCAGCGGACGCTGATCTCGGCGGGCTTCGCGGTCACCCTCGCCGGCGTCGGGGTGCTGCTGGGCCTGGTCGCGTGGACGCCGAGCGTCTGGGCCTTCGCCCCCGGGCTGTTCCTCATCGGGTTCGGGGTCGGCGCGATGCTGACCCCCTCGGTCAACGTCGTGCAGTCGAGCTTCCCGGAGGAGAAGCAGGGCGAGATCTCCGGCCTGTCCCGCAGCGTCTCGAACCTCGGCTCGTCCATCGGCACGGCGGTGGCCGGCACCGTGCTCGTCGCCGGGATCGCGGCCACGCCCGGTCGGTCGTACGCGCTGGCGGTGGTCGTCCTGGCCGGGGTCGGGCTGCTCGGCCTGGTGGCCGCGCTGTTCCTGCCGCGGGACGCCGGCGTGGTCCGGTCCGGGCCGGCGGAGGTCCCGACCCCGCGGCCGGGGGAGCGGGCGGGCCCCGGACCCGCGGCGCACTCGTCCGTGCGGGATGACGCGGGACGCGCGGGCCCGGCCGACGCTGGGCCGCGCAGGAGGCCGCCGGGTTCGCGGACGGCCACGGACCCGCAGGGAGACCACCGATGACCGCTGACCTCGACGCCGCCGCCGTCCTCGACGAGATGGGACCGGTCGACTACCTGGTCGTGGAGTTCCCCGTCGAGGGGTTGCGGGGCGAGATCTTCCCGCTCCTGGTCGATCTCGTCGACCGCGGCACCATCCGCGTCCTCGACCTCGCGTTCGTCCGCAAGGACGAGGACGGGACGGTCAGCACGGTGAGCGTCGTGGACGTCGACGGCATGGCCGCGCTGGATGCCGGCCTCCTCGATGGCGTCCGGTCGGGGCTGCTGGGCCCCGACGACCTCCAGGAGGCGGCCGCGGCCATGGAGCCGGGCCGGGCGGCCGGTGTCCTGCTCTACGAGAACACCTGGGCCGCCCCGTTCGCCTCCGCCTGCCGCCGCGCCGGGGCGCAGCTGGTGGCCAGCGGACGGATCCCGGTCCAGTCGCTGCTCGCGGCGCTGGAGGAGACCGAACGGGCCGGCTGAGCCCGGCCACCCATCACCCGTCCACCGATCGACGAGGAGGTCCCATGCCAGGTCTGCTCAGGGGGGTCGCGCGCACGGCCGTGGTCGCCGGCACCGCGACCGCCGTGTCCAACCGGGTGTCCCGCCGCCAGGCCGGCCGCTGGGCGGCCCGGGACGCCGCCCGGCAGCCGGCCGCCCCACCGCCGGCCTATGCGGAACCGGCCTACCAGCAACCGGCCTACCAGCAGTCGGCGCCCCCGCCCCCGCCCGCGGGGACAGGCACCGACGCCCGGCTCGCCCAGCTCCGCGAGCTGGGGCAGCTGCACGAGGCCGGCGTCCTGACCGACGAGGAGTTCGCCCAGCAGAAGAGCCGGATCCTCGGCTCCTGACCCGCACCGCACCCGCACACCGACACCCCGAGGAGAACCGATGGCGACGATGACCGTGTGGAAGTTCCCGACCGCCGATGGCGCCGAGATGGCCGAGGAGACGCTGAAGGACCTGCAGAAGCAGGGGCTGATCACCGTCCACGACGCCGCCGTCGTCAGCTACCCCGAGGGCGCGAGGAAGCCCAAGACGCGCCAGCTCAACAGCGTGGCCGCCGCCGGGGCCCTGGGCGGGGCCTTCTGGGGGATGCTGTTCGGGCTCATCTTCTTCGTGCCGCTGCTCGGCATGGCCGTCGGCGCGGCGTCGGGGGCGCTCGCCGGCAGCCTCACCGACGTCGGCATCGACGACGAGTTCATCAAGCGCGCCCGCGCGGAGATCAAGCCGGGGACCTCGGCGCTGTTCGTCCTGACCTCCGGCGCGGTGGTCGACCGGGTCCAGGAAGCCTTCGCCGGGCAGCACGTGGTGCTCATGGAGAGCAACCTGAGCCGCGAGCAGGAGGACAAGCTGCGCGAGGTCTTCGCCTGAGGCTCCCGCGTCCCCGCGAGGACGCCAGCGGTGCCCACGCCCCGGCCCGCCGGGACGTGGGCACCGCTGCCGTGCGGTCAGCCCACCGGCGCCGCGCCGGCCGTGGCCTGCTCGTCCGCCGTCTCCTGGTCGGCGGCGATCCAGGCCTTGGCCCGGTCCAGCTCGCGGACGGGGAAGGCGCGCATCCGGCCTGGCAGCAGGACGGAGAGGACCCGCATCGCCGGGCGGAGCCACTCCTCGTCGCTGACCACCGCGACGCGCTCCCACGCGGTCGGGTGCCGCGCGGCGAAGCCGAGCTCGGCACCGGTCGCATCACCCTCGTGCTCGCGGACCTCGGGGCCGAGGACGTACAGCAGCCGGATCCTGCGACCTCGGCCACCTCGCGGCGCAGGACCGGGGCGACCACCGCGTCGAAGTCGTCGTCGTCGACCTCACCCCTGGCGGTGAAGCCGAGCGTGCCCGGTGGCATGTCGTGCAGTCTCCTGAGCATCGCGTCCTCCCGGGGCGCATCGTGTCCTGCCCTGCCCGCCGGCGACCTCCGCCGGGGCGGTCCGCCGGCTCACCGGCTCGCGACCAGCCGTGCGGGCTCCGTGCGGGGGTGCGGCACCGCGGGGGTCCCCGCGGGGGTCCCCGCGGGTGCCGGCGAGGTCTCGCGGGCACGCCGCCGGTAGGCCGCCCGCAGCTCCTTCTCGACCAGGACCGGCACGAAGGTCTGCACGCGGGCCCCGGCGAAGCGCTGCAGCAGCTCCGCGGTCCGGGCCTCGACCTCGGGCCGGGGGACGCCGTACGTCTCGCTGATCCGCTCCACCAGCGGCCCCACGAAGTCGGCCCCGGGTGTTCGGTCCGGATCGCGGGTCGGCCTGTCGCTCACGGTTCCCGCTCCCCTCGCCGGTCGGTCCCGGACGCAGGGTGCCCTGCTCCGGGTCCGCCGGGGATCACCCGCGCCGGATGACCGGCCGGTCTGATCCCCGGCCGTGGCTCACCGGGCCGGCTCGACCCGCCCGGTCACCTCGCCGAGGGCGATCCGGCCGCCGTCCCGGCCGGGTGCGGTGGCGGTGATGGTGACGACGTCGCCGTCCTCGAGGAAGGTGCGGGTGGAGCCGTCGGTGAGGGACAGCGGCTCCTCGCCGCCCCAGGACAGCTCGATGAGGGAGCCGCGCTGGTCGCGCCCGGGGCCGGAGACGGTGCCCGACGCGTAGAGGTCGCCGGTGCGCAGGCCGGCGCCGTTGACGGTCATGTGCGCCAGCTGCTGGGCCGGGGTCCAGTACATGCCGCCGAACGGCGGGCGGGAGACGACCTCCCCGTTGAGGCGCACCTCCAGGGTGAGGTCCAGGCCCCACGGCTCGGCGCCGCTGTCGTCGAGGTAGGGCTGCAGCGGCACGTCGCGGGCCGGCGGTGGCACCCGGGCGGCCTCCAGGGCGGCCAGCGGCACCACCCAGGGGGAGACCGAGGTGAGGAAGGACTTGCCGAGGAAGGGGCCCAGCGGCACGTACTCCCAGGCCTGCAGGTCGCGGGCCGACCAGTCGTTGACCAGGCACACGCCGAAGACGTGGTCGGGGAAGGCGCCGATCGGCACCGGGCTGCCGAGCTCCGAGCCGGTGCCGACGACGAACCCGACCTCGGCCTCGATGTCGAGGCGCTGCGAGGGCCCGACGGTGGGCGCCGCGTCGGCCGGCGCCTTGCGCTGCCCGGAGGGCCGGACGACGGGGGTGCCGGAGACGGCCACGGTGCCCGACCGGCCGTGGTAGCCGATCGGCAGGTGCTTCCAGTTCGGCGTCAGCGGCTCGGAGTCGGGGCGGAACATCCGGCCGAGGTTCTCCGCGTGGTGCTGGGAGGAGTAGAAGTCGACGTAGTCGGCGACCTCGACCGGCAGGTGCATCGTGACCCGGTCCCGGGGGAGCAGGTGCGGCTCGACGCGGGCCCGGTGCGCCTCGTCGGTGAGCCACCCGGTGACCCGGGCCCGCAGGTCGGCCCACGCCCGCGGCCCGCGGGCCAGGAAGGCGTTGAGCGAGCCCGTGCCGTGCAGCGGGTCGCCGGTGACCGCGGCGAGGTCGAGGACGGCGTCCCCGACCGCGACCCCGGTGCGCCGGCGGCCCGAGGCGTCGGAGAAGACGCCGTAGGGCAGGTTGTCGAGGCCGAAGCCGGTGCCGTCGGGCAGGTCGGGCCAGCTCATCTCGGGGCCCCCGCGGAGACGTGGAGCGTCAGCGGGGCGTCTTCGTGGGGTGTCCTCATGCGGCCGGCCCCCGGCCGGACCAGGTCCAGGCGTACCTGCCGTCGTCGGCGGCGGTGCCGGCCTCGCCGAGGTCCAGCGGGCGGAAGGTGTCGACCATGACCGCGGTCTCGTCGAAGTACTCGACGCCGAGGGCGTTCTCGACCGCGCCGGGCTGCGGGCCGTGGGAGTGGCCGCCGGGGTGCAGGCTGATCGAGCCCTTGCCGATCCCCGAGCCCTTGCGGGCCTCGTAGTCGCCGTCGACGTAGAACATGACCTCGTCGGAGTCGACGTTGGAGTGGTAGTAGGGCACCGGCACGGCGAGGGGGTGGTAGTCGACCTTGCGCGGCACGAAGTTGCAGATCACGAAGTTCTGCCCCTCGAAGACCTGGTGCACCGGCGGGGGCTGGTGCACCCGGCCGGTGATCGGCTCGAAGTCGGCGATGTTGAAGGCGTAGGGGTAGAGGTGCCCGTCCCAGCCGACGACGTCGAAGGGGTGCTCGGGGACGACGTGCACCGTGCCGGCCAGCCCGCCGGGCCCGCGGCCGCGGTGCTTCACGTAGACCTCGACGTCCGTCCCCTCCTGCAGCAGCGGCTCGGCGGGGGCGCGCAGGTCCCGCTCGCAGTAGGGGGAGTGCTCGAGGAACTGCCCGTAGCGGGACAGGTAGCGCTTGGGCGGGGCGATGTGGGAGTTGGCCTCGATCGCGTACGTGCGCAGCGGCTCGGTCCCGGTGGGGATCCAGCGGTGCGTGGTGGTGCGCGGCAGGATGACGTAGTCGCCCTGGGCGACCTCCAGCGCGCCGAAGACGGTCTCCACGGTGGCCGACCCGCGCTCGACGTAGACGCACTCGTCGCCGGTGGCGTTGCGGTAGTAGGGCGAGGGCAGGCTGGACACGGCGTAGGAGATGCGGACGTCGGCGTTGCCCAGCACCAGCCGCCGGCCGGTGACCGGGTCGACGGCCTTGTGCTCCTCGCCGGGGAACAGGTCGTGCAGCTTCAGGTGCCGCGGCACCAGTGGGGCGTTGGGGGTCAGCGACTGGTCGGGCAGCTCCCACGGGCGGGCGTCGACGATCGCCGACGGGACGCCCGCGTGGTAGAGCAGCGCGGAGTCCGAGGAGAAGCCCTCCTCGCCGACCAGCTCCTCGTAGTAGAGCCGGCCGTCGGGACGGCGGAACTGGGTGTGCCGCTTCGGCGGGACCTCGCCCACCTGTCGGTAGAACGCCATCGGGCATTACCTCCTTCGGCCCCCGTGCAGGGTCCCGCCGCGAGTTCGCGAGCGGCGGGGGGCACGGGGGTCCTCTTTCTCTAGGCCGGGACGGGGGAGGGGATCGGGCAGGCGAGGGACCGCGCCACCGCGCCGGCCACCGCGGCCGGGTCGGTGAGGACGGCGGCGACGTGGGCGTCGGGGCGCAGCACCCACACCTCGCCGGGGCGGGCGCCGAGCGCCTCGGCGAGCAGCCCGCTGCGGTCGAGGTCGCCGATGCGGTGCACCGCCACCGGTGCCCCGCCGGCGGGCGGCCCGGGCGGCACCGCGTCCGCCGGGACGTCGTCACCGAGCAGGACGGTGACGCCCTCGCGGGCCAGCCGGCGCAACCGGACGACGTCCGGCCGCCCGGCCACCGTCACCGGGCAGTCGGGCACCAGCACCCCGGGGGCGGGCGCCGGGACCTCGCCGCGGGCCGGGCGGCCGGGGAACGGGCGCTGCGGGTCGGGGGTGGTCAGGGGGGAGTCGACGTACCAGAACGGTTCGGCCAGCCGGCCGGAGTCGACCTGGGCCCGCGCGGCCGGGTCCGCCGCCGCCCGCTCGAGCACGTCGAGCCGGTGCGCCGCCTCCTCGGGCGTGCCCGGGACCAGGAAGCGCATGGTGGCCCCGGTGACGTCGAGGTTCTCCAGGGCCGCGGCGTGCCGCTCGGCGTGGTAGCTCTCCAGCAGCTCCTCCGGCGCCCAGCCGCGGCGCACGAAGGCGACCTTCCAGGCGGCGTTCTCGGCGTCCAGGACCCCGGAGTTCAGCCCCCGCGCGCCGAACGGGCTGACCAGGTGGGCGGCGTCGCCGGCGACCAGCACCCGCCCGACCCGCATCCGGTCGACCACCCGGGAGTGGAACCGGTAGACCGACTTCCACACGATCTCGTAGCCGCGGTCGCCGATGACCTGGCGGATCCGCCGGTCCAGCGCCCCGGAGGCCTCCTCGGCGGCCAGGTCGAACTCCGGCGGCACCTGCCAGTCGATCCGGAAGGTGGAGTCGGGGCAGGGGTGGATGAGCACCTGCCGGCCGGGGTTCCACTCCGGGTCGAAGTAGAACCGCCGCTCGGTCTCCCAGCCGGGCAGGTCGGTGCGGATGTCGCAGATGAGGAACTGGTCGCCGAAGGTCTGCCCGTCGAAGCCCAGGCCCAGCATCCGGCGGACGGCGTCCCCCCGGGCCCCGGCGCAGGCCAGCAGGTGGCTGCCGCGGACCTCCGCGCCGTCCGCGCAGGTCACGGTGACCCCGGTGCCGTCCTGCGCGATGCCGACGACCTCCGCGCCCCACCGCACCTCGATGCGGGGCTCGGCGGCGATCCGCTCGTCGAGCAGGTCCTCGGTCTCGCACTGGGAGATGTTGACGAACGGCGGGAAGGGGGAGCGGCCGCGGTCGGCGAAGGCGACGGAGAACAGCTCGCGGTCGCGGTGGAAGGTGCGCGCCGTCGTCCAGGTGACGCCGCGGCGGGCGACCTCGGCGCCGACGCCGACGGCGTCCCACACGTCGAGGACGTCGCGCTGCTGGCAGATCGCCTTGCTGCCGACCGGGTCCCGCTCGGCGCGGGCGTCGAGGACGACGACCGGCAGCCCCCAGCGCGCCAGCAGCAGCGCGGCGGTCTGCCCGACGGGGCCGCAGCCCAGCACGAGGACGGGGACGTCGTCCACGGCTCAGCCCTGCAGCTCGGCCCAGACGGCGCGGTCGCGCTCGGCGGTCCAGATGACGGGGCGCTCGACGCCTGCGAACTCGTCCCACAGCCGGGAGACGTCGAAGGGCAGGCAGTGCTCGAAGATCGGCCAGCTGCCGTACTGCGGGGCCAGCGCGGCGTGGGTGGCCTCGAACGCCTGCTTGAGCGTGCCTCCGGCGCGGTGCACGTCGCCGACGGTGCGCTGCATGGTGAGCAGGAAGTCGCGGGTCTGCTCGATGGCGGCGTCGACCTCGCCGCGGCCGCGGGCGATCTTCCCGCGGCCGCCGACCAGCTGCTCGGCCCCGAGGGCCTTGACCCGGTCGAGGGTGCCCGCGGCCCAGTCGAAGTGGAAGGCGTCGCCGGTGTAGAGCGCGGCCTGGGACTCCACCAGGTCGCCGGCGAAGACGATCTCCTGCCGCGGCAGCCAGGCGACGATGTCGCCCTCGGTGTGGCCGCGGCCGAGGTGCTCGAGCACCAGCTCGCCGCGGTCGCCGCCGAGGTCGATGGTGAGCTTGTCGCGGAAGGTCATCGTCGGCCAGGTCAGGCCGGGGATGGACTCGGGCTCCTCGAACAGCCGCGGCATCCGGCCGTACTCGCTCTCCCAGTCCTGCTGCCCGCGCTCGGCGATCAGCGCCTTCGTCTGCTCGGAGGCCACGATGACCTCGGCGTCGAAGGCGCTGGCGCCCAGCACGCGCACGGCGTGGTAGTGCGACAGCACCAGGTAGCGCACCGGCTTGTCGGTGTGCTCGCGCAGCCTGGCCAGCCAGCGGCGGGCGGCGACCGGGGTGGCCAGGGCCTCGAAGCAGACGAGGAAGTCCTCGCCCTCGATCGCGCCGAGGTTCGGGTCACCCTCGGCGGTCAGCGCGTACACGCCGTCGGCGAGCACCTCGAGGGTCTGCTCCTTGACGCCCAGGTCGGCGGAGGAGGCGAAGGGCTTGGCGGCCATGGGGGCATCTCCCGTGCGCGTTCGATATGCGAGCGATGTATCCGCTTTTCGCGACAACCGTACGTCGGTGTGGGCGCGGGCACAACACCCCCGATGCTGCTCCGCCGGGCCCGTCCGCGCGACGCCCGGGAGCGCCGGGGTCGGGACCGGCGGCGCCGGTCGATCGCCTCGAGGACGGTCGTGCGGCCCTTCCCGAGCTCGCGCTCGGCCCGCTCCGCGCGGTCGAGCTGGGCGTCGCGTCCATCCGCGCGATGCGCTCGCGGGCCTCGGGGGCGGTGAGGTCGAGCAGTCCGGCGGCCGCGCGGGCCTCCTCGGCCGCGTCGGTGTCCGGCACGTGCCGCCCGCCCCCGCCCTCCTTGGCCCGCTCGGTGGCCCGCCGCTCCTCCTCGTCGAGCAGCTGCCACGCCGCGTCGGGCAGGTAGCGCCGGGGCCGGCCGCCCTCGCGGGCCCGGTCGCCGGCCTCGATCCCCTCCTCGAGCCGCTCGCGCAGCTCCGGCTCGGTGTGGTCCCGCGCGCAGTCCTGGGCCGACCTCCCGCTCATGCGGGCGCAGCACCCCGGCGGGCCGCCGGTGACGCCGGGGTGCCGGGACGGCGCGTCGCCCGGTGGCCGGTGGCCGGTCCGGCGCTCCCCGCGGCGGGCCGGCGTCCGCAGACTCGGTCCACCACCCCGCACGTCCGTCGAGGAGGACGCATGACCACCCCGTACTGGGTCGCCGGCCGGCCGGCCACCGGCACCGAGGTCCTGGAGGTCCGGTCGCCGTGGGACGGCGCCGCGGCCGGCCGGACCACCCTGGCCACGCCCGCGGACGTCGAGGCCGCGGTCGCCGCCGCGGTCGCCGCCCGTCCCGCGTGCGCCGCCCTGCCGGCCTCCGCCCGGGCCGCCGCGCTGGACTCGGTCTCCCGGCAGCTGGCCGAGCGGGCCGAGGAGGTCGCCGCGCTCATCACGGCGGAGTCGGGCAAGCCGCGCAAGTGGTCCCGGCTGGAGGTCGCCCGCGCGGTGTCCACCTTCCGCTGGGGTGCCGAGGAGGCCCGCCGCTGGTCGGGCACCCTGCAGCGGCTGGACACCGACCCGGCCGCCACCGGGCGCCTGGCGCTGGTCCGCCGCGCGCCCCGCGGGCCGGTCCTGGGCATCGCACCGTTCAACTTCCCGCTCAACCTGGTCGCCCACAAGGTCGCCCCCGCGATCGCCGCCGGCGCACCGATCGTGCTCAAGCCGGCACCGGCGACCCCGCTGTCGGCGCTGCTGCTGGGCGAGCTGCTGGCCGGGACCGACCTGCCGGCCGGCGCCTGGTCGGTGCTGCCGACGACCAACGAGGTCGCCGCCGAGCTCGTCCGCGACCCGCGGCTGCCGGTCGTCTCCTTCACCGGGTCGGTGCCGGTCGGCTGGTCGATCCGCGAGTCGGCGCCGCGCAAGCACGTCACCCTCGAGCTCGGCGGCAACGCCGCGGTCGTCGTGGGGCCGGACCAGGGCGACGAGAAGTCGCTCGACTGGGCGGCCTCCCGCATCGCGACCTTCGCGATGTACCAGGGCGGGCAGTCCTGCATCTCCGTGCAGCGGGTCTACGCCCACCGCGACGTGGCCGGGGCGCTCACCGAGCGGGTCGTCGCCGCGGTGCGGGTGCTCGGCACCGGCGACCCGGCCGACCCGGCGACCGACGTCGGACCGCTGGTCGACGAGCAGGCCGCCCGCCGGGTGGAGAGCTGGGTGGACGAGGCGGTGGCCGCGGGTGCGACCGTGCTCACCGGCGGCACCCGGGACGGCGCCACCTACGCACCGACCGTGCTCACCGGCGTCCCCGCCGACGTCAGGGTGTCCTGCGAGGAGGTGTTCGGCCCGGTCGTCGTCCTCGACGCGGTCGACTCGCTCGACGAGGCCTTCGAGCGGGTCAACGACAGCCGCTTCGGGCTGCAGGCCGGCGTCTTCACCCGCGACCTGCAGGTGGCCTTCCGGGCCGCGCAGGTGCTCGAGGTGGGCGGCGTGGTGATCGGCGACGTGCCCAGCTTCCGCGCCGACCAGATGCCCTACGGCGGGGTGAAGGACTCCGGCACCGGCCGGGAGGGCGTGCGCGCGGCGATGGAGGACCTCACCGAGGAGCGGGTGCTCGTCCTCACCGGCATCGACCTGTAGCCCCCTCCCTCCGGGCCCCTCCCTCCGTGCCCCCTCTTCCGTGATCATGGGCTTCTTGCAGGCGACACGCTGCGGCACGCCGGGCAGGCCTGCAAGAAGCCCGTGATCGACCCGGGGAGGGGCCGGGGAGGGGTCGGGAGGGGACCCGGGGCGGATCAGCTCTCGATGTTGGCCATCACGTGCTTGACGCGGGTGTAGTCCTCGAACCCGTACATCGAGAGGTCCTTGCCGTAGCCGGAGTGCTTGAACCCGCCGTGCGGCATCTCGGCGACCAGCGGGATGTGGGTGTTGATCCACACGCAGCCGAAGTCCAGCGCCTTGCTCATCCGCATGGCCCGGCCGAAGTCCTTCGTCCAGACGCTGGAGGCCAGCCCGTACTCGACGCCGTTGGCCCAGGCCAGGGCCTGCTCCTCGTCGCTGAACCGCTGCACGGTGATGACCGGGCCGAAGATTTCCCGCTGCACCATCTCGTCGTCCTGGCGCAGGCCGGCGACGACGGTCGGCTCGACGAAGAAGCCGCGGTCACCCTGCCGCCGCCCACCGGTGGTGACCTCGGCGTGGTCCGGCGCCCGGTCGAGGAACCCGGTGACGTGCGCCAGCTGGTTGGCGTTGTTCACCGGCGGGACCAGCGCGTCCTCGTCCCCGGCGCCCCCGTCGAAGGTGGTCTTCGTGCCGCGGGCCTGCTCGGTGAGCGCGGCGACGAAGTCGTCGTGGATCCCCGGCCCGGCCAGCACCCGGGTGGCGGCGGTGCAGTCCTGGCCGGCGTTGAAGTAGCCGGCCACCGCGATGGCCTCCGCCGCGGCCTCGAGGTCGGCGTCGTCGAACACCACGACCGGTGCCTTGCCGCCGAGCTCGAGGTGCACCCGCTTGACGTCGCGGGCCGCGGTCTCGGCCACTTGCATCCCGGCCCGGACCGACCCGGTGATCGAGACCATCTGCGGGGTCCGGTGCTCGACCAGCGCCCGGCCGGTGTCCCGGTCGCCGCAGACCACGTTGAACACGCCCGGGGGCAGGAACTCCGCGGCCAGCTCGGCCATCCGCAGCGTGGTCGCCGGGGTGGTGTCGCTGGGCTTGAGGACGACGGCGTTCCCGGCGGCGATCGCCGGCGCGAACTTCCAGACCGCCATCATCATCGGGTAGTTCCACGGCGTGACCTGGCCGATGACGCCGACCGGCTCGCGGCGGATGAACGAGGTGTGCCCCGCCATGTACTCCGCGGCGGCCTTGCCCTCCAGGTTGCGGGCCGCGCCGGCGAAGAACCGGATCTGGTCGACCATCGGCGGGATCTCCTCCGACGCGGTCAGCCCCAGCGGCTTGCCGGTGTTGCGGCTCTCCAGCGCCACCAGCTCCTCGCCGTGCGCCTCGATGGCGTCGGCGAGGCGGAACAGCGCCAGCGACCGCTCCGAGGGCGTGGCGTCCCGCCACGTCTCGAAGGCGCCCGCGGCCGCCCGGTACGCGCGGTCGACGTCCTCGGGCGAGGACACCGGCGCGGAGGCGAAGACCTCACCGCTCGAGGGGTCCACCAGGTCCGTCCGGCGGCCGTCGGCGCTGTCCACGTGCTCGCCGCCGACGAAGTTGCGCAGTTCGAGCTTCTCGCTCACCGAAGATCCCTCTCGTCCGACTCCACGACTGATCCGGTCGTCATGATCCTGCGGGGCCACCGATCGGTCCAGCCGCGGGGCCCCCGGCCTGCGGATCCGTGGCCCCGACCCCGGCGGACGGCTCCGCCTCGACCTCCGCCAGCAGCTCCGAGCCGGTGACCACCCGGTCGGCGAAGTGCCGGTGCATCCACTCCAGGTGGTCGTGCCGGCTGCGCATGATCCGCAGCGTGTCCCAGTTGGGGAACACCTGCTGCAGCACGTGGGTCTGCATCAGCCGCGGGTCGACCTCGTAGACGTGCTCGAAGGTCGTCTGCGCCACCTCGCTGACCCGCACCGGCGCCGGCGGCGTGTGCTGCTCGGCGAACCGGTAGGGGGCCGTCGGCCCCGGGCCGGGAGGCTGCTCATCGGTTCTCATCGGTGGTGTCCCTCCCGTAGGCCCGGTCGAGCAGGTACTTGCCCGGGTTCATGATGTTGTTCGGGTCCAGCGCGCGCTTGACCTCGAGCATCACGTCGAAGCCCTTGCCGAGCTCCTGCGGCAGGAGGTCGACCTCGCCCTCGCGGCACGAGCCGTGGCAGGCGCTCATCGAGCCGCCGTGCGCGATCGCGACCGCGGCGATGTCGCGCTTGGCCTTGACCCAGGCGTCCCAGGCCGCGTCGTCCAGGCGCTGCTCCCAGATGCCCACGTCGATCTCGGTGAGGTAGTCGACCCCGGTGGCGGCCGAGGTGTAGGCGAACATGCCCCAGTCGTCGAAGACGTCGGTCTTCCGCCGCAGGTCGGCGATGATCTCGTGCCACGCGCGGCTGACCGCGGGGACGGCGGAGTAGTTCACCGCGGCGTCCTCGCAGTGCCAGGACATCGGGATGACCTGGCCGTCCTTGGTCCGCCCGTGCAGCGGGGTGGCGTACCGGTCGTGCCGGGCCGCCCAGTCGCCCTCGCTGATCTCGTCGCCGAGGTAGCGGGCGCGGTGTTCCTTGGCGATGCGGAACAGCCGCCGCCCGCCGGCCCGGACCTCGTCCTCGTACCCGTACATGACCGCGCAGACCAGCGCGCGGACGTCGGTCGGCTGCGGGATGTAGGCCTCGTCGTCCCGGCGCAGGTAGGCGACCTTGTGCTCGTCGAAGAGCACCGCACCGGCGAAGGTGGCCACGCCGGCCCGGGCGAGCGCGCCCACGCAGGCGTGGGCGTCGTCGTAGCTGTCGAACGCCCAGAACGGCGAGAGCTCGGCCTCGGGCTTGGGGAACAGCTTGAGCGTCGCCTTCGTGGCGATGCCGAGCGTGCCCTGGTGGCCCATGAACAGGTGCTTGAGCTGGTACCCGCTCGAGCTCTTGCTGATCTTGCCGCCGATGCCGTCCCCGACGTGCAGGACCTCGCCCGTGGGCAGCACGTGGTCGAAGCTGAGCACCAGGTCGCGGGTGTGCCCGTAGCGCGACCCGATGAGCGACCAGCCGCTGGTGCCGATCCGGCCGCCGACCAGCGAGCACGGGTAGGACGCCGGGTCGTCGGGGTAGAACAACCCGTGCCGGGCCAGGCGTTCGTTGAGCTTGAGCATGTTGATGCCGGTGCCGACGGTGACGGTCCGGTTGACCAGGTCCAGCTCGTGGACCTGGTTCATCCGCTTGACGTCGACGACGATGCCGCGGCGCATCGGCACCGCGCCGTCGGTCAGGCCGGTGCCGCCGTCCCGGGGGACCACCGGGATGCGCAGGTCGTTGGCGATCTTCACGACCTCGGCCACCTGCTCGGTGGAGGTGGGCAGCACGACCGCGTCGGGGACCCGCTCCGACCAGCGGTGCACCGGGAACGGCGCGGGCACCCGGGCGCGGTTGTAGCGGTCGGTCTTGGCCAGCAGGACCTGGTCGTCGGCGAGCACCCGGCGCAGCGCGGTGACCAGGGTGGTCAGCGTCGCGTCGTCCAGCGGCTCCCGGGTGAACGGGGCGGTTCCGATGGGCTGGGTGCCGATCGGCTGGGTGCCCAGGGTCGGTTCGGTCGTCGTCATGGTCAGTGCCCTCCGCACCCGCAGCCGCCGGAACCGTTGCCGCAGCCACCGCCGCAGCCGCCACCGCCGCAGCCGCCGTGCGAGCCGCGGGTCCGCCGCGCCCGCCCGGGGACGCCGGTGCGCTCCTGGGCCAGCCGGCGGTCGCCGACGTCGCCGCGGGAGCCGCCGACGGTGATGCCGAGCGACTGGGCGAACAGCTCGTGCAGGTCCACCACGTCGATGTCCTCGGCGTCGCCGGCCTCCGACAGGGGCCGCTCCGACCACGGGCAGGCGCTGACGAGGGTGTCCACGTCGAGCTCGGCGGCCCGCTCGAGCCGCATCGCGCTGATCTTCCGCGTCAGCTCGGGCTTCTCGATGGGCAGCCCACCGCCGCCGCCGGAGCAGTAGGACCACTGGGTGACCCGGTCGACGTCCTCGAACCGGAGCCCGGGGATGGCGCGCAGCAGCTCGCGGGGCTCGGCCCAGATGCCCTTGCGCTTGTTGAGCCGGCACGGGTCGTGGTAGGTGATCGCGCGGTCCACCGGGACGGTCGGGGTCAGCCGGCCCTCGCGCAGCAGCTGGGCCAGGACCTCGACGACGAGCACGACCTCGATGTCGAACTCCTCGCCGAAGTACTTCGGGTAGTCCTCGGTGAAGCTGATGTAGTCGTGCGGGTCGAGCACGAGGACCCGCTTGGTGCCGGTGGCGCGCCAGTTGTCCAGGTTGTGGCGGGCGAAGCGCTGCGCCTGCTCGGCGTAGCCCATCTCCGCGGCCGGGCCGCCGCAGCACCACTGCTCGCCCATGAGGCCGAACTCGTAGCCGGCCATCTGCAGCATCTGGGCCACCGCGCGGGGCACCGACGTCCGGTAGAAGGCCGCCTCGCAGTCGACGAACAGGACCGTCTCGCCGCCGACCGGGATGTCCAGACCCTCGGCCCAGTCGCGGACCGACTCCTGGCCGACCGGGGTCTCGCCGAGGACCGGCTCGTGGGTGCGCAGGTCGGTGCGCTCGTTCCACGACTTCCAGCCCGGCTGGTGCACGCCGCTCTCGACGGCGAGCGACCGCACCGCCTTGACGACGTCGACCGTGCGCGTGCGGAACCGGTAGAAGTCGCCGGTGAACAGGGTGTTGGGGCAGCGCAGCTCGCAGGCGCCGCACTGCGTGCAGTTGACGTAGTCGGCGGCGATGTCGGCGATGTCGAGCTCGCCGCGCTCCATCGCGATGACGTTGGCGTGGAAGGCGGTCGGCGTCCAGGACTCGTTGCGCTCGACCTGGGTGACCGGGCAGACCTCGCGGCAGAACTTGTGGCCCGACGAGAAGCAGTTGTACGACGTGTTGCGCCACTGCTCGACGAACGCGGCCGTCCGCGGGTCCTGCCGCGGCGGGGGGACGGGGCCGGCGAGCGTCTCCGGGTAGTCCGCCAGCTCCGGCCGGTTGGACGGGGCGCCCGGCGTGAACGGCTCGGACAGGGCGTCGATCTGCGGCGGCGGGGCGCCGTCGCCGGAGGCGGTGTCGGGGGTGGCCCCGGGCGCCCGGTCGGGCTGGACCTGTGTCACTGCGTGCTCCTCGTCACAGGGGGGCTGGGGTGTGCGCCACGCTAACGGGCATAACCTATGGAATCAACGGTTAAGCTGCGGTTGCCGGGGTGTCACACTTCGTGGCAGACCCCTTCCGGGAGGCGACCGTGCAGCTGCTCAGCGGTGACGCCCGGCGCGCCGTCTTCGCCCCGCTGGACGACGGCGCGCTGCGCAGCGAGGCGGTGGTGCGCCGCGTCGGCAGCGCGATCGCGCTCGGGCTGCTGGCCGACGGCGAGCAGCTGCCCACCGAGACCGACCTCGCCACCATGCTGAAGGTCTCCACGGTGACCCTGCGGGAGGCGCTGGCCGAGCTGCGCAAGCTCGGCCTGGTGGAGACCCGCCGCGGGCGCGGCGGCGGCAGCTTCGTGCGGGCGCGCGACGACGTCCTGGCCGAGCTCGCCGAGACGCGCCTGGTCGAGCTGGGCACCACCGACCTGCGCGAGCTCGGTGACGTGCACGCCGCGGTGGCCGCGGCGGCCGCCCGGCTGGCGGCGGTGCGCGCCTCCCGGACCGAGATCGCCCGGCTGCGCGACATCGTCGACCGGCTGGCGTCGGCCGGGTCGGTCACCGGCCAGCGGCGCACCGACGGCCGGTACTACATCGAGCTGGCGGCCTGCGCCCAGTCGGTGCGGCTCACCATGCAGGAGATGGACCTGCACCTGGAGCTGGGCCAGCTGCCCTGGCCGCCGGCGCACTCGCCCGGCCTGCTCGACGTCATCGTCGCCGGCCACCGGGCCGTCATCGACGCGATCGAGCACCGGGACGCCGCCTCGGCGCGGGCCCTCACCGAGGCGCACATCGAGACCCGCACCCTCTGGTCGGTCGAGCTGCGGCTGCAGCGCCTGGGTGGCACCCCCGCCGCGGGCGCCCGCCGGGAGGTCTCGTGACCTCCGGGCGGGCGGGGGAGACCGAGCGGGTGGCGGCCGCGGTCTCCGACCTCGTCGAGCAGGTCTTCGCCACCGTCGGCCGGGTGCACGAGGCGGTGCTGCGCTCGGTCGAGCACTCCGGGCTGCGGGCCGCGCGCTGGGTGCTGCCCGAGGGCGTGCAGCAGCTGCTGCGGGCGCCCGGCCAGCTCGCCGTCGGGCTGGGGCTGGTGGTCGCGCCCCGGGCCGAGGAGGGGCTGCCGCTGCGCCTGGAGTGGTGGCAGGCCGACCCGGACGGCGGCGAGGTGCGCACCCTCGAGCCGGACCTGCGACCCAGCAGCCTGGGCTACTACGACTACACGACCGCCCCGTGGTTCGACGTCCCGCGCCGGACCGGGCGGCGGTACGTCTTCGGCCCCCACGTCGACGTCCACGGGACCGGCCGCTACGTGCTGACGCTGACCGAGCCCGTGGAGGCCGGCTGCGGGTTCGTGGGCGTGGCCGGTGCCGACGTCCCGGTGCGCCGGTTCGAGACCTCCGTGCTGCAGCGGCTCGGTGGGGCGGTGGCGCCGTTCCTGCTGCTCAACGAGGAGGACCGCGTCGTCCTCTCGACCTCGCCGGGGTGGCTGGTCGGGGACCTGCTCGCGCCGGGCACCTTCCCCGGGGGGCCGGTGGCCGGGATCGCCGGCACCCCGTGGCGGCTGGTCCCCGTCGACGAGCGGAGCCGGCTCGACGCCTGACCGCGTCCCGGGCCGCCGGCAACGGCGGGGCAACACGAAGGCAACCGCAGGTGTCTTGTCCTCTGAACTCTGGCTCTATAGGTTTTCCCGGACCGTGTGGCCCGAGGCACACCGGCAACCGTCGGCGGCGCCCGGCCACCCACCTGCGAGGAGAGCCCGTGACCCCACCCGGAGCACACGCCGGCCCGAGCGACGACGACGCCCAGCTCGCCGCCCTCGGGTACTCCGGCGAGTTCCAGCGCAGCATGGGCCTGTGGGCCAACATGGCCCTGGGGTTCACCTACCTGTCACCGCTGGTCGGCGTGTACTCGCTGTTCGCCTACAGCCTCTCCATCGGCGGCCCCCCGGCGATCTGGTGGATCGTCATCGTCGGGGTCGGCCAGCTGCTGGTCTCGCTGGTCTTCGGTGAGGTCGTCTCGCAGTACCCCCTGGCCGGGGGCATCTACCCGTGGACCCGGCGGCTGTGGAACCGCCGCTACGCCTGGATCGTCTCGTGGATCTACATCTGGGCGATCATCGTGACGGTCACCGCCGTCGCGGAGTTCGGCGGTGGCTTCGTGGCCGCGCTCTTCGACATGGAGGCGACGCCGGCCGTCGTCCTCGGCACCGCGGTCGGCCTGCTCCTGGTGGCCTTCGCCGTCAACTACAGCGGCACCCGGACGCTGGCCCGGATCGCCCAGCTGGGCCTGGCCGCCGAGCTCGTCGGCGTCATCGCCCTGGGCCTGTTCCTCCTGCTCTTCCGCCGCGAGCAGCCGTTCTCGGTCTTCTTCGACACCCTCGGCGCCGGCGGCGGGGACGCCTACCTCGGGGTCTTCCTGGCCGCGTCGCTGTCCGGGCTGTTCCTCTTCTACGGCTTCGAGGCCTGCGGCGACGTCGCCGAGGAGGTCGCCGACCCCACCCGCCAGATCCCGCGCGCCATGATCCTGACCATCCTGGTCGGCGGGGTCTCCGGCTTCCTGTCCTACGCCGGCTACGTGCTGGCCGCGCCCGACCTGCAGGCCATCGTGGCCGGGGAGGACGCCGACCCGATCCCGTCGATCCTCGTGAGCTCCCTGGGCACCGCCGGGTCGAAGGTCTTCCTGGTCGTCATCGTGATCGCGTTCCTGTCCTGCGTGCTCTCCCTGCAGGCCGCCGGCAGCCGGCTGCTCTACGCCTTCGCCCGCGACCGCATGCTGCCGGCCAGCGGCTGGCTGGCCCGCGTCTCGCCGCGGCACGCCGTCCCCACCAACGCCCTGCTCGTGGTGTGCGTCGTCCCCGTGCTGATCGCGGTGTTCGTCTACTTCCAGGAGGGCATCCTCGCCCGCGTCACCGCCTTCGCGGTCCTCGGCATCTACGTGTCGTTCCAGGCCGTGGTGCTGGCCGCGCTGCGCCAGCGGCTCCTGGGTTGGCGCCCCGCCGGGCTGTGGAACCTGGGCACGGCGGGCCTGGTCGTCAACGTGCTGGCGCTGGCCTACGGGATCTTCGCGATCATCCTGCTCGTCAAGCCGGCCCCCGGCACCGAGACCTTCCTCGACCGCTGGATCGTGGCGATCGGCCTGGCCGTCGTCGCGGGCAGCGGGCTGCTCTACCTGTTCCTGGCCCGCCCCGACCGGCAGTCCTCGCACGTCCCCGAGGGCGATGCCCGCGAGGTGGCGGCGCGACTCCGGCAGATCCGGCGCGACGGCCGCGCCGTGGTGAGTGAGGAGATCCGATGAGGTTCAGCTACGCCATGCTGCCCGACTACCCCCTCGAGGAGTCGCTCCGGGCGATCACCCTGGCCGACGAGCTCGGCTTCCACGCGGTCTACGCCGCCGACGAGACCTGGCACAAGGACCTGTGGCTGCTGTTCGCGGCGGCCGCCCGGCAGACGTCGCGGGTGCGGATGGGGCCCAGCGTCTCGGCGGTCACCCTGCGCGAGCCGACGCTCATCGCGCAGGCGGCCGCCACGCTCGACGAGCTCTCCGGGGGCCGCGCCGAGGTGGTCCTCTCCAGCGGCAACTTCGGCCTGCTCGCGCAGTACAAGACCGACTGGACGAAGACCAAGCCGCTGTCGCGCGTCGTCGAGGGCGTGCGGGTGATGCGCACCTTCCTCGACGAGGGCGCGATCACCTTCGACGGCGAGTTCTTCTCCTACGACGGGTTGTTCACCTTCGCCCGCCCGGTGCAGGACCACCTGCCGGTCAAGATGGGCGCCATGCGCGGGCCGCGCTCGTTCCAGGCGGCGGCCGAGCACTCCGACGGCTGCCACCACGCCCTCAGCTACACCCGCGAGGCCTACGAGTACGCCGCGGAGAACCTGCGGATCGGCGCCGAGCGGGCCGGCAAGGACTGGACGACGCTGGACTTCGGCGCCTGGGTGGTCGTCTCGGTCGGGCGGGACTCCGCCGCGGCCAAGGACGCCGCCCGCAGCATGGTCGGCATCTACGCCTCCTCGATGCCGGCCGAGCAGCTCGAGCGCAACGGTGTCGACCCGGACAGCCTCAAGCCGATCATCGACGCCATCGCCGGCGGGGACCTCGCCCGCGGCATCGAGCTGACCACCCCGGAGATCGCCGAGAAGCTCTCCTTCTCCGGCACCCCGGAGGAGGTCACCGCGAAGATCAAGGAGATCCAGCCGACCGGGGTCAACCACCTCATCGCGGCCATCACCGACGCCTCGCTGGTCAAGGCCTTCACCGGCCGGGAGCTGGCCGGGGTCGCCACGGTGGAGGAGCAGCTGCGGCTCATCCACGACGAGGTGATGCCCGCCTTCTAGAAGGACCCTCCTGCCCCCCACCCCTCGCCGACGCTCGGGGCGGGCCCCTGCAGGAGGGCCGCTCCTGCCCCCCACCCCTCGCCGACGCTCGGGGCGGGCCCCTGCAGGAGGGCCGCTCCGTCGCGCTCGCGGGATGGGAAGCCATGCCTGCGTCAGGGGTTCTCCGACGGGGGCATGGCTTCCTCTTCCGCGCCTCTGGCTGCGACTGCTCGGTCCGGTGACCCCGGCGGGTGCAGGGCCAGCCACAGCTCGGCCCGGACGCCGGGGGAGTCCAGGTCCCGGGCGGGCCGCTGCTCGGCCCGCCGGATCCGCTTGCGCAGGGTGTGCCGGTGCACCCCGAGGGTGGCCGCGGCCGGCTCCCACTGGCCGTGGGCGGCCAGCCAGGCCCGCAGCGACCCCACCAGGTCGCCGGGGCCGGCGCGGTCGGCGGCCACCAGCGGGGCGAGCACGGCCCCGGCGAAGGCGGCGGTCGCGTCGGGGTCCAGCAGCGCGGCGAGCCCGCGACCGGCCAGGTCGGCGAAGGCGGTCACCGGCCGGCCGGTCGCCCGGCCGTGCTCGGCGGCCTGCCGCGCCTGCCGCACCGCCTCGGCCAGCCCGGCCCACGGTGCCGGTGGCGCGGTCCCGAGGACGGCGCCGGGCACCCTGCCGGGGAGGCCGGACAGCCACCCGGCGGGGTCCGCGCCGGGGCCGGTCAGGAGGACGAGCGCGCCGTCGCACTCGGCGGCGAACACCGGGGCGCCCGCGTGCGCCGCCGCGTCGGCCGCGACGTCGACGGCGGCCGCCCGCTGCTCGGCGCCGCCCAGGACGACGTGCGCGCGCACCGGCGCGGCGGGCAACCGCTCCCCGAGCGCGGCGAGCACCGGGACCACGTCGTCGTGCCCGCCGGCCAGCAGCAGGCGCAGCAGCGCGGCCCGCAGCGCCGCGGTCGCCCCCTCCAGCGCCCGCGACTGCTCCAGCCGGAGGGTGAGCAGCAGCGCGGCGGCGTCCACGACGTGCCGGTCGGCCGCGGGGAAGCGGTCGGGGCGGCCGACGGCGAGGAAGCCCCGGCTGCGCGGCCCGGTGCCCAGCGACTGCAGCAGCACCGTCTCGCCGGGGTCGGTCAGCGCGGCCCCGGCCGGGGGGCGCACCCCGCGCAGCCGCTCCACCGCGGGGGCGAGGTCGGCCGCTCTCCGGCGCGCCTCCCGGGGCGCGGCCTCCAGCGGCGTCCCGGTGGCGTCGACCAGCAGCACCCAGGCGCCCAGGTGCCGGGCGAGCCGCTCGACGACCGCCCGGGCCGCGCCGGCCGTCGCCGCCGCGCGGGTGAGCTCCTGCTGCACCGCCGAGGCCCGGGCCACCGCCGCGTACTCCTCGGCGGCCAGCGCCGCCGACACGGCCCGGGAGATCGCGATGAACGGCGTCCGCCGCGGGACCTCGAGGACGGCGACGCCGCGGGCGTCGGCCGCCGCCACGAGCTCGGCGGGCACCTCCGGCAGGCCGAGCCCGGTGCCCAGGCCCAGCCCGACCACCCCTGCGTCGGCCAGCCGGCCCACGTAGGCCGCCGGGTCCTCCCCCCCGCGGGCCAGCGGCAGCCCGGTGGTGAGCAGCAGCTCGCCGCCCTCCAGGAACGGCGCCGGGTCGGCCAGCTCGCTGACGTGCACCCAGGACACCGGCCGGTCCACCGGGGCGGAGCGCGTGTGCAGGACCAGCCCCAGGGACCGGGTGTCCCGGAGCGAGGCCACGGTGACCGGCACCCGCCCCCCTCTCGACGATGTGGACACCCGGACGTCCACGGCGCGCCGGAGTGGACGGTACCGGGGAACCGGGTAGGGGTCCCAGGCTGGAACCCGCCCCGTCCCCTGGGCGGGGGAACCCGTGCCCCGCGAGGAGAAGCGATGACCGACCTGCTCACCGGCCCCGACACGCTGCCGCAGGAGCGACGCCTGGTGACCGAGGTGCCCGGCCCCCGGTCCCGCGAGCTGGCCGCGCGCCGCGCCGCGACCGTCTCCTCCGCGGTCGGCAGCACCCTGCCCGTCTACGTCGAGCGCGCCGGCGGTGGCGTGCTCGTCGACGTCGACGGCAACTCCTTCATCGACCTCGGCTCCGGCATCGCGGTGACCAACGTCGGCAACGCCGCGCCGGCGGTCGTGGCCGCGGTGCAGGAGCAGGTCGCCGCCTTCACCCACACCTGCTTCATGGTCGGCCCCTACGAGGGCTACGTCGCCGTCTGCGAGGAGCTCGCCCGCCTCACCCCCGGCGACCACGAGAAGCGGTCCGCGCTGTTCAACTCCGGCGCCGAGGCGGTCGAGAACGCGGTGAAGGTGGCCCGGCACGCCACCGGGCGCCAGGCGGTCGTCGTCTTCGACCACGCCTACCACGGCCGGACCAACCTCACGATGGCCCTCACCGCGAAGAACATGCCCTACAAGCACGGTTTCGGGCCCTTCGCCGGGGAGGTGTACCGCGTCCCGATGTCCTACCCCTTCCGCGACCCGGAGGGGATGACCGGCGAGCAGGCCGCGGCCCGCGCGCTGGCCCTGGTCGAGACCCAGGTCGGGGCGGAGAACGTCGCCGCGGTGCTCATCGAGCCGGTCCAGGGCGAGGGCGGCTTCGTCGTCCCGGCCCCGGGCTTCCTGCCGGCGCTCGCCGACTGGTGCCGGCGCTCGGGGGCGGTGTTCGTCGCCGACGAGATCCAGACCGGGTTCTGCCGCACCGGCGACTGGTTCGCCTGCGAGCACGAGCAGGTCGTGCCCGACCTGGTCACCACCGCCAAGGGCATCGCCGGCGGGCTGCCGCTGGCCGGCCTCACCGGTCGGGCCGAGCTCATGGACGCCTGCCACACCGGCGGCCTGGGCGGCACCTACGGCGGCAACCCGGTCGCCTGCGCCGCCGCGCTGGCGACCATCCGGACCATGCGCGAGCAGGAGCTCGCCGGGGCGGCGCGGGCCATCGAGGCCACCATGCTGCCGCGGCTGCGCGCGCTGCAGGAGCGGACCGGTGCCGTCGGCGACGTGCGCGGTCGGGGCGCGATGCTCGCCGTCGAGCTGGTCCGGCCCGGCACGTCGCAGCCCGACGCCGAGCTGACCGCCCGCATCTCGAAGGCCTGCCACGCGCAGGGCGTGGTGACGCTCACCGCCGGCACCTTCGGCAACGTGCTGCGGTTCCTGCCGCCGCTGGTCATCGGCCAGGAGCTGCTCGGCGAGGCGCTCGACGTCCTCGACGCCGCCTTCGACGAGCACGCCCCCGCCCGGTGACGTGGCCGGCCGGCCGGGGCCCCGCGCCCCGGCCGACCGGCGCGGGCGTCAGCCGCCCTCGCGCATCCCCCAGGGGGAGCCGTAGGCGGTCAGCAGGTCGAGGAAGGGCACCGCGTCGAAGGCCTCCGGGCCCAGCACGCCCGACCCGGACCACCGGCCGGTGGCCAGCAGCTCGAGGGCCACGACCGGGTTGACGGCGGTCTGCCAGACCACCGCCTGGGCCCCGTACTCCGCCATCGACCAGGCGTTGTCGACCACGTGGTACAGGTACACCTGCCGGCGGGCGCCGTCCGTGCCGGTGCCGCTGACCCACAGCCCGGCGCAGGTCTTCCCCGTCATCAGCTCGCCGAGCCCGGCCGGGTCGGGCAGCACGGCGGCGACGACGTCGCGCGGGGAGACCTCGAAGCCGCCGACGCGCACCGGCTCGGTGCGGTCCAGCCCGAGCTTGTGCAGCGTCTTGAGGACGTCGATGAACTCCGTGCCGAGGCCGTACTTGAAGGTGACCCGCCGCGCGTCCACCCAGCGCGGCATGAGGAGCACCTCCTCGTGCTCCACGTTCACGCACTCGACCGGCCCGATCCCCTCCGGGAAGTCGAAGACCTCCGGCTCGCTGAACGGCGGGGTGGTGAACCAGCCCCGGTCGCGCTCCCACACCACCGGCGGGTTGAGGCACTCCTCGATGGTCGTCCAGATGCTGAAGGACGGCGCGAAGTCGTGGCCGCGGACGGTGAGGTCCGCCCCGTCCCGGACGCCGAGCTCGTCGATCTCGGTGAACAGGTGGTCGGCGGCGTAGCGGGCGAACACGTCCGACAGCCCGGGTTCCACGCCGATGCCGACCAGCGCCAGCCGGCCGGCGGCCTCCCACTCGCCGGCCAGGGCGAACTGCTCGTCGCCGAGCTTCACCCCGGTCTGCTCGTAGGGCCGCTCCGGGTGCGGCCGCGACAGCGACATCGCCATGTCCAGGTAGTCGACGCCCGCGGCCAGCGCGGCCCGGAACAGCGGCATGACGAAGCGCGGGTCGGTCGCGTTGAGCAGCACCTCGCAGGAGTGCTCGGCCAGCAGCGCGCGCACGCCGGCCTCGTCGGAGGCGTCGACGCGGGCGGCCACCAGCCGGGGGTCGCCGGTCGCCGCCACCGCCTTCTCCGCGCGGGCGGGGTCGAAGTCGGCCACCACGAGGCGGTCGACGAAGGGTCGGCGGGCCGCGATGGCGGCGACCGCACTGCCGACGCCACCGGCGCCGACGAGCAGGATGCGCATGTCCACCTCCACAGGTGACCGGCAGCCTAGCGACGACTTCCGTCGTATCAACAGGTTCGTGACCACCAAACCCTTGCCGAAAGCGGCTCCGGCTGCGATAACCGTCGGATGAGCCACCAGCAGCCGCCGGCGGAGGCGCCCGCCGAGCTCCGGCACAACGCCATCGGGTTCCTCGACGCCCTCGTCATCGGCCTCGCCTCGACGTCGCCGGCCTACTCGATGGCGGCCGTCATCGGCCCCGTCGTCGCCCTGGTCGGCGTCTACGCGCCGGGCGTGTTCCTGGCGTCCTTCGTGCCGATGCTGCTCATCGCCTCGGCCTTCTACTACCTGAACCGGGCCGACCAGGACTGCGGCACCACCTTCTCCTGGGTCACCCGGGCGATGGGCCCCTGGGTGGGCTGGCTGGGGGGGTGGGCCATCGCCATGACCGGCGTCCTGGTGATCGGCTCGCTGGCCGACGTCGCCGTCCGGTTCGGCCTGCTGGCCCTGCAGCTGGACGGCCTGGCCGAGAACACGGTGGTGATCCGGGTGCTCACCGTGCTGGTCATCCTGCTGATGACCGCCGTCTGCGTGCTCGGCACCGAGCTGTCCGCCCGGCTGCAGGACGTGCTCATCATCGCCCAGGTCGCGGCGCTGCTGGTGTTCGCCGTGGTGGCGATCGTGCGCGGTCTCGGCGGGGACGCCGTCGAGGGCGGCGGGCTGACGCCCGAGTGGTCGTGGCTCAACCCGTTCGGCGCCGGCGGGGCGGCCCTCACCGGCGGCCTGCTGCTGGGCGTCTTCATCTACTGGGGCTGGGAGTCGGCGGTCAACCTCACCGAGGAGACCAAGGACTCCGCCTCCGCGCCCGGCCGGGCCGCGATCGTCTCGACCGTGCTGCTGCTGGTGACCTACCTGGCGGTGGCCTACGCCGTCCTCGTCTTCTCCGGGACCGGCTACCTCGAGGCCAACGCCGGCGAGGAGGAGTTCATCTTCGCCCTGCTGGCCGGTGACGTCCTCGGCGGGTGGGACTGGGTGCTCCTGCTGTCGGTGGCGACCGCCGCCCTGGCCTCCACCCAGACGACGATCCTCCCGGCGTCCCGGACCGGGCTGTCGATGGCGCGCCGGCACGCGTTGCCGCACGGCCTGGCCCGCATCCACCCGCGGTACCGCACCCCCGACGTCTCGACGTGGTGGGTCGCCGGGATCGCCATCGCCTGGTACCTGCTGGTCAGCGCCATCAGCGAGAACGCCCTGTTCGACTCGCTCACCGCGCTCTCGCTGCTCATCGCCTTCTACTACGCCCTCACCGGCATCGCCTGCGCGGTGTTCTACCGGCGGCGGCTGACCCGCAGCGTCAAGGACCTGCTGCTGATCGGCGTCGGCCCGGTGGTCGGCGCGCTGCTGCTGCTGTGGCTGCTGGTGGAGTCGCTGGTCGACCTGGCCGACCCGGCCAACTCCTACAGCGGCCAGGCGTGGCTCGGCGTGGGCCCGCCGCTGGTGATCGGGGTCGGGATCTTCGTGCTCGGCCTGGTCGTCATGGCCGTCTGGCGGGTGCGCGACGGCCGGTTCTGGCAGGAGCGCACCACCACCGCCGAGCGGCTCGAGAGCGACATCGCCGCCGGCCGCAGCGCGGCGGCCGTCGAGGACCCCGCGCCGTGACGGGCGACCCGGTGCACCGAGGACCCGCTGACCGGCCGGGAGGCCGACGAGAGGAAGAGGCATGAGCATCGTCCTGGGCTACGACGAGTCCCCGGGAGCCCGCCGGGCGCTGGACCTGGCGATCGACCTGGCCGGCCGGCTCGGCGAGCCGCTGGTGCTGGTCTTCGGGGCCGCGCCCCCCGGCACCGTCGGCGAGGAGGCCGGCGAGCACTACCAGGCCATCGCCGAGCTGGGCCGGGCCGCGACCGCGCACGCCGTCGAGGCCGCCCGGGCCGCCGGTGTGGCGACGGTGGTCGAGGTGCTGCCCGACAAGCCGGTCGATGCGCTGCTCGACGCCGCCGAGCGGCACGACGCCCGGGTCGTCGTCGTCGGCTCGTACGGGGAGACCCCGCTGCGCGGGGCGATCCTGGGCTCGGTGCCGCACAAGCTGCTGCACCTCTCCCACCGGCCGGTGCTCTGCGTCCCCGCCGCGGAGGGCTGACCACCCAGCCGGGGCCCGGGCGCGGCGGCGGGGAACCCGTCGCGCCCGGGCCCGCCGGTCACGCCGCCCGACCGCGCAGGATCCTCGCCGCGTTACCGGGGGCGAAGAAGTCCCCGGGCGGCACGGTGCCGGCCACGACACCGGCGAACGCGTCCATCGCCTCCGGGTCGAGGGCGACCGCGGCGAGCAGCCGCTGCACCTCCTCGGACGGCGGCGCCAGCGTGGCCAGCTCGGTGGTGAAGCCGTACATCGGGAGCAGGCGGGCATCCCGCTCGCGGTGGTGCGCGCCCATCGCGTCGTCGGAGGACCGTCGACCGCGCAGGACGTCGTCCAGCGCCGCGGCGCAGGACTCGGCGTCGAGGAAGGCGTCCGACATGCCCTGGGCGGTGATCGGGTCCATGGTGCAGCCGGCGTCCCCGACCAGCACCCAGCCGGGCCCGGAGGGGACGCGCAGGACGTTGCGCACCGAGCCCCCGGAGAACGGCGCCACCCGGGTGGCCGCCCGGACCCGGGCGCCCCACTCGGGCACGAGGTCGAGGGTGCGCAGGTAGCTGCCCTCGACATCGGCCTTGTAGGCGGCCACCTCGGCGGTGGGCCAGCCGACGACGACGAGGGTCAGCCCGTCGTTGGTCGGGATCGCCGCCCACCCCCGGCCGGGGCGGGCCACGCTCGCGAAGGTCTCCTGCGGCAGGTCGCGCCAGTAGGTGTAGTAGCCCCACTGCAGCTTCGGCCGGGTCAGGTACTCCCGGGCCCCGGCCAGCCGGGCGACGCGGGACGCGCGGCCGTCGGCGCCCACGACGACGCGCGCCCGCTCCGCCACCGGGCGCCCGCCGGGGCCGTGCCCGGTCACGCCGACGACCGTGCCGCCCGCCCGGAGGAGGCCGTCCACCGTGGTGCGCTCGCGCAGTTCCGCGCCCGCTGCCACCGCAGCGCGGACGAGGATCGCGTCCAGCAGGTGGCGCCGCGGGGCGTAGGCGGTCCCGCTGCCGTCGACGGCGGGCGGGCAGCCGGTGATGGTGACGGGCCCGAAGTCGAAGGAGTAGCGCTCGATCGGCGGGCAGCCGGTCGCCGTCACCGCCTCCAGCAGGCCCCAGCGCCGCAGGGCCGCGACGCCGGGGGCGTGGACGACGTGGGTGGAGAGGGTGTCGCTGGGGAAGGTGGCGCGGTCCACCAGGAGCACCCGGTGGCCGCGCCGGGCCAGCAGCATGGCGGTGGCGGCGCCGGCGCACCGGGCGCCCACCACGATCGCGTCGTATCGGGGGTTCACGACCGTCCTCCTCGGGGGCTGGGTGCCGGTCACGCTGCCCTCGTCGCGCCCCGGGGGGATCGGTGAGCTCGCCTATCCGCGTCCCCCGACCTGCCGGGTGGCGTAGGCGGCGGCCTCCGCGCGGCTGCGCAACCCCAGCTTGGCCAGCACGCTGGCCACGTGGTGCTCCACGGTGCGGCGGCTGAGGAACAGCCGGGTCGCGATCTCGGGGTTGGACAGCCCGTGACCCAGCAGGTCCAGCACCTCGGCCTCCCGCCGGGTGAGCGGCCCGCCGGCGCGGGGCGGTGGCGGTGGGCGGACGCCGAGGGTCCGCAGCAGCGCGGTGGCGGCGTCGGCGTCCCGGGTGGCGTTCAGCCGGCGGAACTCCTCCAGCGCCGCCCGCGCCTCGGCCCGCGCCACGGCGGGCCGGTCGGCCGCGACCGCCCGGGCGAGGGCCAGCCGGCAGCGCGCCGCCTCCACGGGGGTCTGCGCCCGGGTGAAGCCGGCGAGCGCCTCCCGCAGGCACGCGCACGGGTCGCTGCCGCCGGCCAGGCACACCTGGGCGCGGGCCAGCGCCGCCGTCGCCAGCGGGTACGCGCCGCCGGAGCGCCGGGCGCCGCGCTCCGCGCACGCGGCCGCGGCACCGGCCTCGTCCAGCCGCCCTGCCGCCAGGTGCACGTCCACCAACCCGGCCCACAGCGGGACGGCCTCCGAGCCCCCGGGGTCGAGCGCGGCCAGCGCCCGTTCCAGGGTGTCGCCGGCGCGTTCGGTCTCGCCGCGGGCCAGCAGGACCGCCGCGCGGGTGCGGGCGACCACGCCGACGTCCTCCTCGTCGACGTCCTCCAGGAGCTGCTCGGCCTCCTCGAAGCGGCCCTGCCGGGCACGCAGGTCGGCCAGCCGGACCAGCGCCCCGGCCCGCAGGCCCGACCGGCGGCTGAGGCCCCAGAGGCGCACCGCGGCGGTCAGCGCCTCCTCGGCCTCCGGCCACCGGCCCGCCGTGGTGAGGACGCCGCCGTAGTGGGTGCGGCAGAACGCCGACACGGCCGGCAGCCGCCGGCGCCGGGCGACGGCCTCGCCGACCCGGATCCACTCGTCGGCCCGGCGGACGTCGCGGGCGTGCTCGCAGGCGGCGAAGAGCTGGCAGAAGATCTCCTCGAGGACGATGACGTCGCCCACGTCCCCGCCGGCGACCGCGGCCAAGGCCTCGTCGAGCATGGCCATGCCCTCGTCGACGCGGTCCCGGTGCACGAGGGAGGCGCCGAGGTAGGCGAGCGTGGCCATCTCCAGGTCGGTGTCGCCGACGTCCCGGGCGACGGCGAGGGCCCGCGCGTAGCACTGCTCCTTCCGGACCCGGTCAAGCTCGAACATGCCGAGGTCGAGCGCCACCCAGCCGGCCTCCCGGGACCCCTCCGCGGCGCCGGAGAGGGAGCGGGCACGGGCCAGCCAGCCGCCGGCCACGGCGCGGTCGCCGAACACGACCAGGTGGATGCAGGCCACCGACCGCGCCACCCGGACGGCGCCCAGCCGGTCGCCGGCGCGGCGGTGCGCCGCGTAGGCGCGCTCCCACTGCTCGGCGGCGGCGGCGAAGTCGAGCTCGAGGTAGGCGGCGTGCGCCAGTGCCTCGAGCTCCTCGCCCGAGGCCTCCGCGGGGTCGACGTGCGCGAGCAGCCGGCGCGCGGTGGCCGCGTCGCCGGTGCGCAACGCCACCCGGCTCTCGGCGAGCGGGTCCCCTCGGGGGACGCCCACGCCGCCATTGTGGCCCGCACCGGCCACCCGATCACCGGGTGCGCGCGCCGGGCCTCGCCGGGGCAGCCTCCCCGGCGGTGATCACGGGCATCCCGCCGGGACGGCCGGCGTGTCGGGCCTGTGGCCTGCCGGGACCCCGTGATCCCCGGAGGGAGGAGGGGTGGGTCTCCTACAGCCGGGTCCAGGCCTCGGTGAGGACACCGCGCAGCACCTGCTCCATGAGGTCGAACTCGGCCTGGCCGCAGACCAGCGGCGGGGCGAGCTGGACGACCGGGTCGCCGCGGTCGTCGGCGCGGCAGTACAGGCCGGCCTCGAACAGGGCGCCGGAGAGGAAGCCGCGCAGCAGCCGCTCGGACTCCGCGTCGTCGAAGGTCTCCTTGGTGGCCTTGTCCTTGACCAGCTCGATCCCGTAGAAGAACCCGTCGCCGCGGACGTCCCCGACGATCGGCAGGTCCAGCAGCCGCTCCAGGGTGGCCCGGAACGCCCCCTCGGTGGCCAGCACGTGGGCGCCCAGGCCCTCCTCCTCGAAGATGTCGAGGTTGGCCATCGCCACCGCCGCGCTGACCGGGTGGCCGCCGAAGGTGTAGCCGTGCGGGAAGGACGTCGTCCCCCGCAGGAAGGGCTCCACGACCCGGTCGGAGGCGATCATGGCGCCGATGGGGGAGTAGCCCGAGGTCATGCCCTTGGCGCAGGTGATCATGTCGGGGACGTAGCCGAACTTGTCGCAGGCGAACGTCGTGCCCAGCCGGCCGAAGGCGCAGATGACCTCGTCGCTGACCAGCAGGACGTCGTGGCGGTCGCAGATCTCCCGGACCCGCGCGAAGTACCCGGGCGGCGGCGGGAAGCAGCCGCCGGCGTTCTGCACCGGCTCCAGGAACACCGCGGCCACCGTCTCCGGGCCCTCGAACAGGATCTGCTGCTCGATCTGGTCGGCGGCCCACCGGCCGAAGGCCTCGGGGTCGTCGCCGAAGACCGGCGCCCGGTACAGGTTGGTGTTGGGCACCCGGAACGTGCCCGGCACCAGCGGCTCGAAGTCGGCCTTGAGCGCGGGCAGCCCGGTGATGGACAGGGCGCCCTGGGTGGTGCCGTGGTAGGCCACGGCGCGGCTGATGACCTTGGTCTTGCCCGGCTTGCCGGTCAGCTTGAAGTACTGCTTGGCGGCCTTCCACGCGGTCTCGACGGCCTCGCCACCACCGGTCGTGAAGAATACCCGGTTGAGGTCGCCGGGGGCCGCGGCGGCCAGCCGCTGGGAGAGCTCGACGGCCGCCGGGTGGGCGTAGGACCACAGCGGGAAGAACGCCAGCGTCTCGGCCTGGCGGGCCGCGGCCTCGGCCAGCACCCGGCGCCCGTGCCCGGCCTGCACGACGAACAGCCCGGCCAGCCCGTCGAGGTAGCGCCGGCCGCGGTCGTCGTAGATCCACGGCCCCTCGCCGCGCACGATGACCGGAGGCGGGGTGTCCCGGTAGGCGCCCATGCGTGAGAAGTGCAGCCAGAGGTTGGCCGTGGCCTCGGGGCCGATCGGCCCGGCCGGGGCTGCGACGTCCTGCTCGGTGGTGGTCATGACCACGGATCCCGTCGTCGTCGGAGGGTGATTGTGGGGTGAATCGTAGCCGTCGGGGCTCTGGACCGACGACACCGTCCGTGCGGCGGCCGATAGGATCACGCGATGACGATGCGGGGTCAGTTCGTGCTGGACGACGTCTCGCGCGCGATCATCGAGCAGCTCCAGGAGGACGGCCGGCGGCCCTACGCCCGCATCGCCGCCGCGGTCGGGCTGTCGGAGGCGGCGGTGCGCCAGCGGGTGCAGCGGCTGCTGGACGCCGGGGTGATGCAGATCGTGGCGGTGACCGACCCCCTGCAGGTCGGCTTCTCGCGGCAGGCGATGGTGGCGATCCGCACGAAGGGGGACCTGCGGGCGGTCGCCGACCGGGTCGCCGAGTTCCCCGAGGTCGACTACGTCGTGGTCACCGCGGGGTCGGTCGACCTGCTCGTCGAGGTGGTCTGCGAGGACGACGACCAGCTGCTGGAGATGATCGCCCGGCTGCGCGCCGTCGAGGGCGTGGAGTCCACCGAGACCCACCTCTACCTGGGCCTGCGCAAGCAGACCTACGCCTGGGGCACCCGCCGCCCGCAGCTCCCGCCGGCCGCCGAGGACTGAACCGGAGCCCCTGTCCCGGGGCTCGCCGCGAGCCTGGTGTGGTGCTGGAGCGGCCTCCTGCAGGGGTCCGCCGCGAGCCTGGTGTGGTGCTGGAGCGGCCTCCTGCAGGGGTCCGCCGCGAGCCTGGTGTGGTGCTGGAGCGGCCTCCTGCAGGGGCCCGCCGCGAGCTCGCGAGCGGTGGGGGGCAGGGGGTCCTTCTAGTGGCAGCGCGACGGGTCGGGCGGCACGTCGAGGGCGGGGTTGCGGTCGAAGAAGCCGACCGGCCGCAGCTGGAAGGACACGACGTCCACGGGCATGACCGGCCAGTCCTCGGGCCGGGTGATGTGGTGGATGCCGAACACGTGCCACAGCACGATGTCGGTGTCGGCGATGGGCCGGTCCGCCCGCGTCCAGGCGGGCAGGCCGTCGTCCTCGCGGCTCTGGTTGCAGAACTCGCCGGCGGGCCAGCGCTCGTCCTCCGCGTACGGGGTGACCCACAGGGCGTGGTCGACGACCCGGGCGCGCTGCCGGAACGGCGCGGCGGGGTCGGCGATGACCGGGAAGGCCGACGAGGGGACGAGCTTGTAGGCCGGCGGCGTCCCCAGCCGGGTGCGGCGCCCGCGGTTGACCACCTTCCAGCTGCGCTGGGTGGCGTAGTCCGGGTCCTGCCGGCCCTCGGACTCGGTGCCGAGGGCCCGGCTGCGCTGCACCAGCGCCAGGCCGTGGGGGTTGCCCTCCGAGACCGGCAGCGCCTCGCTCTCGGAGACCACGACGGTGTTCTCCGGGCCGTCGACCTCCATGTCGAGGCGGGCGACGATGAAGTGCTGGTGGTGCGGGGCGTAGGTGCGCTCGTCGACCACGGTCCCGTACGGCGGGGCGTCGCCGTCGAAGGCGCTGGTCACCATGATCCCGGTGGCCCGCACCTCGCACTGGATCGTGCCGTCCTGGTAGAAGCGCCAGTAGACGAGGTACTCGTAGTTGGCCACGGTGGCGTGGAAGGAGACGACCATCCGCCGGGAGCGGCGCACCTCGGCGCCGGCCTGCTCGTCGACGTGCTTCCACAGCACGCCGTCGTCCTCCTCGTGCAGGCAGATCGCGTTGCGGATCGGGTAGGGCTCGCCGCGGCTGTCGTGCAGGACGGCGTCGACGTAGGTGATCTCGCCGAGGCAGTCGCAGCCGAGCTCCAGCGAGGTGGTCATGAAGCCCAGGCCCCACTCGCCGATGTCGAAGGCGGTCCGCCGGTGGTGGTCCGGGCTGGGGTCGCGGTAGGGGACGACCATCTCCGCGAAGGACATGCGGTGCGCGATCGGGCGCCCGTCGTAGGCGACCCGGTGCAGCACCAGGCCCTCGCGGTGGTTGAAGCCCAGCCGCAGCGTCCAGTTCTGCCAGCGCAGCTCGTTGCCGTCGAGGGTGAAGGAGACGCCCTCGGGCTGGGTGATCTCCAGGGGCCGCACGTCGGTGCGCTGGGTCAGCCCCGGCACCAGCGAGGGCACGTACTCGCCCATGACCGCGGGGCGGGCCGGCGGGGGGGTGTCCTCGATGCGCAGCAGCTCCATCGTGTTGAGGTCCACGACCAGGTGCAGGCCCATGACCGGGTTGGCGTAGGGGTTGGCGCCGGGAGCCGAGCGCTGCCAGACGTCGGTCCACCCGACCCGGCGGTCCTGCAGCCCCTCGGGGATCAGCGAGTGCCCGTAGGCCCAGGTGTCGATGAGGACCAGGTCGAGGTCGGTGATGCCGCGCCGGGCGAGGGCGGCGACGACGTCAGGGTGCGCGATGAGCGTCTCGTGCGCCTCGTGCCACTCGTCGAGGGTCATGTTCGCCTGCCGGCCCGGCTGCGCCTCCCAGGAGAGGACGGCGTCGTCGGTGAGCGAGACCAGCGCCTTGTACGGCGTCCCCTCGTCGCGGCTCCAGCAGGTCACCCGGGCCTCGCGGCGGATCGGGTCGCCGGGGCGGAAGGCGCGGACGACGTCCTTGGCCGGCTCGCGCAGCTCGATGGAGGCGAACCGCCAGCGCTCGTCCACGCCCCTGTCCCGGCGCAGGATGCCGGCCGCGGCCCGGAACTCGTCGGCGGTGAGCGGGTCGAGCGGGTGGGCGGTCACGGGGTGTCCTCTCGGGGGCGGCGGTCGGCGAGCAGGGGGAGGGCGGGGTCCCACCGGGTGCCGTCGCGGGCGTCCCGGCGGCGCCGGGCGATCGCCGACAGGGCCTCGAGGACGACGCGGTTGGCCAGGGCGGCGGTGACGTCGGCGGGGTCGTAGGGCGGGCTGACCTCGACCACGTCGATCCCGACGACCGGCAGCTCGAGGCAGAGCCGGCGGACGGCGTCCAGCAGCTGGCGGGCGGTGAGCCCGCCGGGCTCGGGGGTGCCGGTGCCGGGCGCGTGCCCGGGGTCGCAGACGTCGATGTCGACCGAGAGGAACACGCCGTCGCAGTCGTCGGTGGCGATCGCCGAGGCCTCGGTGAGGCACGCGTCGAGCCCGCGGTGCCCGATCTCGGTCATCTCGTAGGAGCGCATCCGCTGCGCGGCCATCCAGTCCAGCGTCTCCGGCCCCGGCCAGTAGCCGCGCAGGCCGATCTGCAGGAACCGGTCCCCGCGCAGCGCGCCGGACTCGATGAGCCGGCGCATCGGCTGGCCGTGACCCCACAGCGAGCCGAACTCGATGTCACCGGTGTCGGCGTGCGCGTCGAAGTGGACCATCGACACCCGCCCGTGGCCGAGCACGTCGGCGACCCCGCCGGCGTCGGCGAAGGCGATGGAGTGGTCCCCGCCGAGGACGACGGGGATCGCGCCCGCGCGGACGACCGCGGCGACGGCCTCCCGGAGGGCGGGCAGGGCGGTCTCGATGTCCCCGGAGTACATCTCCACGTCCCCGGCGTCGAGCACGCGCAGGTCGCGCAGCCCGTCGGTGCGCAGCGCCAGGCTCGGCCGGGAGCCGTCGTGCGGCAGGTAGTCGGTCATCCGGATCGCCTGGGGGCCGAAGCGGGTGCCGGGCCGGTGCGAGGTCCCGCCGTCGAAGGGGGCCCCGACGACGACGACGTCCGCGCCGGCGAGGGACGCCGGGTCCCCGAGGTCGCAGCGGTCGACCCCGAGGAAGGTGATGTCCGGGCCGAACTGGGCCCCGTAGCGCGGCATGACCTCTCCCTCCGCGGGGACCGTTCGCCCCGCCCCGGTGCGCCCTCGACCGTGGAAACCGTGGTGACATCGTCGATCGGCCACGGTATCCGTCGCGAGAGGCCGAGTGTAGCGGCGGGTGGGGGGGCGGGAGGGAGGTGGCCGAGCCGTCGACGACCACCGTCCCGGGCCGGGCACGGCAGGCGCGCCGGCGTCCGGTCGGGGGCGGTGATCGCGGCAGGACCGGCAGGCCGTGCTCAGCCCTCGTCGGCGAGGCCGGCGTGCTGCTGGCGCAGCTCGCGCTTGAGGATCTTGCCGCTGGGGTTCTTGGGCAGCGCGTCGGCGAGGACGACGTACTTCGGCCGCTTGTAGCCGGCCAGCCGCTCCCGCGTGTGGGCGTGCACGTCCTCGGCGGTCAGGGTGGCCCCGGGCCTGGGGACGACGACCGCCGTGACCGCCTCGATCCAGTGCGGGTGGCTGATCCCGAACACCGCCACCTCGGCGACCCCGTCGAGCTCGTACACCGCCTCCTCGACCTCCCGGCTGGCCACGTTCTCCCCGCCGGTCTTGATCATGTCCTTCTTGCGGTCGACGACGGTCAGGTAGCCGTCCTCGGTCATGGTCCCGAGGTCGCCGGAGTGGAACCAGCCGCCGGCGAACGCCTCGGCGGTCTTCTCCTCGTTCGCGTGGTAGCCCAGCGTCGCGTGCGGGCTGCGGTGCACGATCTCGCCCACCTCGCCCGGCGGCACCGGCCGGCCGGCGTCGTCCACCACCCGGGTCTCCACGTTGAGCGCCGCCCGGCCCGCCGAGCCGGCCCGCTCGAGCTGCTCGTGCGGCCGCAGGATGGTGGCCAGCGGCGCCATCTCCGTCTGGCCGTAGAAGTTCCACAGCTGCACGTCCGGCAGCCGCCGGGCCAGCTCCCGGAGCACCTCCACCGGCATCGCCGAGGCGCCGTAGTAGCCCTTGCGCAGGCTGGAGAGGTCGGTGCTGTCGAAGTCGGGGTGCCGCAGCAGGGAGATCCAGACCGTCGGCGGGCAGAACAGCTTGGTCGCCCGCTCGCGCTCGACCGCGGCCAGGATCGCCGCCGGGTCCGGTGCGGGGAGGATGACGCTGGTCGCGCCCAGGTACACGTCGGGGGAGAAGAAGCAGTCCAGCTGGGCGCAGTGGTACATCGGCAGGGAGTGCACCTCGACGTCGTCCGCGGTCATGCCCCCGTCGACGATGCAGCTGACGTACTGCGCGACCAGCGCCCGGCTGGAGAGCAGCACGCCCTTGGGCCGGGACTCCGTCCCCGAGGTGTACATCATCCGGATGGGGTCGTCGTCGGCGACGAGGACGTCGGGCGGGGTGTCGTCCCCGGTCCGCCACCAGTCGTCGACGTCCTCCCAGCCGCTGGAGGGAGCGGCGCCCGACAGCCCGATCCAGCCGCGCACCCCGCCGTCGATCCCGGCCCCGGCCAGGGCCTTCTCGGCGGTGGGCGCGAGGGCGTCCTCGGCGACGATGCCGGCGGCGCCGGAGTGCTCGAGCACGTAGGCCACCTCGTCCGGGCCGAGCATGAAGTTCACCGGGACGAGGACCACGCCCATCCGTGCGGTGGCGAAGGCGACGACGGCGAACTGCCAGCAGTTGTGCGACAGCAGCGCCAGCCGGTCGCCCTTGGCCAGGCCGCGGTCGGCCAGGGCGTGCGCGGTCCGGTTGACCGCGGCGTCGAACTCCGCGTAGGTGACCCGCAGGTCGCCGGCCACGACGGCGGTCCGCTCCGGGTACCGGGCCGCGGTGCGGTGCAGCAGGTCGCCGACCGCGTGCTGCCGGGCGCGGGCGATCGCGGCGGTGGTCTCGGGGGTGTACGTCGTGGTCATCAGGGGGACCTCTCCGGGGCCGGCGGGACGGTCAGAGACTGCCACCGGGCCCGCCCCGGGTCACGCCCCGTCGACCTCGACGGCCCTGTCGGCCCCGTCGACCTCCACGGCGAGGACGGCGACGTCGTCGCGGGCCCGCCCGGTGAGGACGCCGTCCACCAGGCGGTCGCACAGCTCCTCGAGCGGGCGCCCGGAGAGACCGGCCAGCACCGCGGCCAGCCGGTCGGTGCCCTCGTCGATCGACGTGCCGCCGTGCTCCAGCAGGCCGTCGGTGTAGAGGACCAGCACGTCCCCGGACCGCAGCGCCGCCCGGTGGTCGGTCCGGAGCGTCGCCGGCGGGCCGACCCCGAGCAGCCGCTCGGGCGTCGTGTGGAGCACCCGCACCCCGCCGTCGGCCCGGAGCACCAGCGGCGGCGGGTGCCCGGCCGAGGACCACCGCAGCGTGTGCTCCCCGGTCGCCCGCTGGGCGTCGTCCTGCTCCAGCCGGGCCACCAGCGCGGTGGCCAGCGTGCCCGGGCCGAGGCCGCCGAGGACCCGGTCGACGCGGGCGAGCGTGCCGGCCGGGGTGTCGCCGCGGTCGTAGGCCAGCGCGCGGACGGTGCTGGCGAGCCGGCCCATGGCCGCGGCCGCCTCGAGGTTGTGGCCGGCGACGTCCCCGATGACCGCGACCAGCGCCCCGTCGGCGGTGCGGAACGCGTCGTGGAAGTCCCCGCCGACCAGCGCCCGGCTGCTGGCCGGGCGGTAGCGCACCGCCACCCGGAGCGCGTCCGCGGGCGGCGGCGGGGGGAGCAGGCTGCGCTGCAGCGTCTCGGCGACCTGCACCTGGCGGCGGTAGAGGCGGGCGTTGTCGAAGGCCAGCGCGGCGCGGCGGGCGACGTCCACCGCGACGGCGATCTCCGCGGCCGAGTGCGGCGGGCGGTCGCCGGCGTTGACCAGCGAGAGCACGCCGAAGGTCTCACCGCGGGAGCGGACCGGCACGAACACGCAGCTCCGGGCGTCCAGCCGGCGCCAGGCCTCGCGGACCTCGTCCGTCGGCGTCGTCGCGGAGACCAGCGTCTGGTCGATGCTGGTGACCTGGACAGGGGCGCCCGAGACCAGCGCGGCGGTCACCGCGTCCTGGGTCCGGGCCCCGTGCAGCCGCCCGGACAGGTAGGTGTCCAGCGCGTCGAGCAGGGTCGGGTCCCGGTGGGCGCGGGCGGTCTGCTCGGGGCCGCCCTCGTCGGCGATCACCGTGACCGTCGCCCAGTCGGCCAGCCGCGGCACCAGCAGGGCGGCCAGCCGGTCGGCCGGGACGCCGGTGTCGAGCGTGGTGATCATCGCCTCGCTGACCTCGGCGAGGTAGAGCAGCCGGTCACCGTCCCCCGGGCCGGCCGGCGGCGGGGGGACCGCGCGGAAGGAGACGTGCAGCAGCCCGCCGGCCGCCTCGGCGACGGCCGACAGCCAGCGGCCGGTGCCCGGGTGGTAGCCCTGCCAGCTGACCGGCTCGGCGGAGCGGCGGGCGTGCCGCAGGAAGGCCTCGAAGGGCGTGTCGGCGAGCCCGGGCAGCGCCTCGCGCAGGTCCCGCCCGAGCAGCTCGTCGCGGGGCAGGTCCAGCAGCCGGGCGCCGGCCGGGTTGACGTAGCGCACGGTCCAGCCGCGGTCCAGGACGCCCACGCCGTCGGGCAGGTGCTCCAGGACGGCGGCCGCCAGCGCCGGCTCGACCTCACCCCCGGCGGACCCGTGCACCCCGCCTCCGTCCCCCGGGCCGCTGCTCTCGCGACCAGGTGCCTCGAGACCAGGCCCCTCGGGACCGGGGGCCAGGCAGGCACAGTACTGGCGCTGCGGCGGCTGGTGGTGACAGGAGGGACCGGTGCCGCACCCCGGGGGTGACGCCCGTGGGGCCGGGCGCTGCGCGGCCCGGCTTCCCGTGCCGGACGGCGTCCGGTTGGATCGACGGGCACGGACGGTTCCGGGCCCGGGACCCACGACGAGCACCGCGGGAGGACCCCTGTGTTCACGAAGGTGCTGGTGGCCAACCGCGGGGAGATCGCGGTGCGGGCGTTCCGGGCGGCCTACGAGCTCGGCGCCGGGACGGTGGCGGTCTTCCCGTGGGAGGACCGCAACTCGGTGCACCGGCTCAAGGCCGACGAGAGCTACCCGATCGGCGAGGTGGGGCACCCGGTGCGGGCCTACCTGTCCGTGGCGGAGGTCGTGGCGGCCGCGCGCCGGGCCGGGGCGGACGCGGTCTACCCCGGCTACGGCTTCCTCTCGGAGAACCCGGACCTGGCCGACGCGTGCGCCAGGGCGGGGATCACCTTCGTCGGACCGCCGGCGGAGGTGCTGGAGCTCACCGGCAACAAGGCCCGGGCGATCGCCGCGGCCCGGGCGGCGGGGCTGCCGGTGCTGGCCTCCACCGAGCCCACCGACGACCTGGACGCGCTGGTGGCCTCGGCCGAGGCGCTGCCGTTCCCGGTGTTCGTCAAGGCCGTGGCCGGGGGTGGCGGGCGCGGGATGCGGCGGGTCGCCGACCCGGCCGAGCTGCGCCCGGCGGTGCAGGCGGCCATGCGGGAGGCCGAATCGGCCTTCGGCGACCCGACGGTGTTCTGCGAGCAGGCCGTGGTCGACCCCCGGCACATCGAGGTGCAGGTCCTGGCCGACGGCGCCGGGGACGTGGTGCACCTGTTCGAGCGCGACTGCTCGGTGCAGCGCCGGCACCAGAAGGTGGTGGAGCTGGCGCCCGCGCCCGGCCTGGACCCGGCCCTCCGGGAGCGGATCTGCGCCGACGCGGTCGCCTTCGCCCGCGCCATCGGCTACGTCAACGCCGGCACGGTGGAGTTCCTGCTCGACCCCGCCGGGCGGCACGTGTTCATCGAGATGAACCCCCGCATCCAGGTCGAGCACACGGTCACCGAGGAGGTGACCGACGTCGACCTGGTGCAGGCCCAGCTGCGGATCGCCGCGGGGGAGACCCTGGCCGACCTGGGCCTGGCCCAGGAGACGATCGTGCTCCGCGGGGCGGCGCTGCAGTGCCGGATCACCACCGAGGACCCGGCCAACGGCTTCCGCCCGGACACCGGCCGGATCACGACCTACCGGTCGCCGGGCGGTGCCGGGATCCGGCTCGACGGCGGCGCCTCGCTCGGCGCGGAGGTCGGCGCGCACTTCGACTCGATGCTGGTGAAGCTGACCTGCCGCGGGCGGGACTTCGGCATGGCCGTGGCCCGGGCCCGCCGGGCGGTGGCCGAGTTCCGCATCCGCGGCGTGGCCACCAACATCCCGTTCCTGCAGGCCCTGCTCGACGACCCCGACTTCGCCGCCGGCCGGGTCACCACCTCCTTCATCGAGCAGCGCCCGCAGCTGCTGACCGCGCGGGCGTCGGCCGACCGGGGCACCCGGCTGCTCACCTACCTGGCCGACGTCACGGTCAACGAGCCGCACGGCCGGCGCCCGCACCTGGTCGACCCGGCCACCAAGCTGCCCGCCGTCGACCTGCGGCAGGCCCCGGCGGAGGGGTCGCGGCAGCGGCTGCTCTCCCTCGGCCCGGAGGGCTTCGCCGCGGACCTGCGGGCCCGCACCGCGCTGGCGGTCACCGACACCACGTTCCGGGACGCGCACCAGTCGCTGCTGGCCACCCGGGTGCGCACCAAGGACCTCGTCGCCGTCGCCGGCCACGTCGCCCGGACCGTGCCGGAGCTGCTGTCGCTGGAGTGCTGGGGCGGGGCCACCTACGACGTCGCGCTGCGGTTCCTGCACGAGGACCCGTGGGAGCGGCTGGCCGCGCTGCGCGCGGCGGTGCCGAACCTCTGCCTGCAGATGCTGCTTCGGGGCCGCAACACCGTCGGCTACACGCCCTACCCGGAGCAGGTGACCGACGCCTTCGTCGCCGAGGCCGCGCGCACCGGCATCGACGTGTTCCGGGTCTTCGACGCGCTCAACGACGTGGCCCGGATGCGCCCGGCCATCGACGCGGTCCGCGCGGCCGGGACGGCGGTGGCCGAGGTCGCGCTCTGCTACACCGGGGACCTCTCCGACCCGGGTGAGGACCTCTACACCCTGGACTACTACCTGCGCCTGGCCGAGCGGATCGTCGACGCCGGTGCGCACGTCCTGGCGATCAAGGACATGGCCGGGCTGCTGCGCCCGCCCGCCGCCGCGACCCTGGTGCGGGCGCTGCGGGAGCGCTTCGACCTCCCGGTGCACCTGCACACCCACGACACCGCCGGCGGGCAGACCGCGACCCTGCTGGCCGCCTGGGAGGCCGGCGTGGACGCCGTCGACGGGGCGGTGGCCGCCATGGCCGGGACGACGTCCCAGCCGCCGCTGTCGGCGATCGTGGCCGCCACCGACACCACCGAGCGCGCCACCGGGCTGTCCCTTGCCGCGATCAACGACCTCGAGCCGTACTGGGAGGCGGTGCGGCGGGTCTACGCGCCGTTCGAGTCCGGGCTGCCCTCGCCCACCGGGCGGGTGTACACCCACGAGATCCCGGGCGGGCAGCTGTCCAACCTGCGCCAGCAGGCCATCGCCCTGGGCCTGGGGCAGCGGTTCGAGGAGGTCGAGGACGCCTACGCCGCCGCGGACCGGCTGCTGGGCCGGCTGGTCAAGGTCACCCCGAGCTCCAAGGTGGTCGGCGACCTGGCGCTGCAGCTGGTCGGGTCCGGGGTCTCGGTGGAGGAGTTCGCCGCCGACCCGGGGCGCTACGACCTGCCCGACTCGGTCATCGGGTTCCTGCGCGGCGAGCTCGGCGACCCGCCCGGCGGCTGGCCCGAGCCCTTCCGCACCCGGGCGCTGGAGGGCCGCCGTCCCGCCGAGCCGCCCGCGGAGCTGTCCGACGAGGACCGCGAGTGGCTGGCCAAGGACCCCCGCGGCACCCTCAACCGGCTGCTGTTCCCCGGCCCCACGCGGGAGTACCTCGCCCACGACGAGACCTACGGCGACGTGTCGGTGCTGCCGACCAAGGAGTTCCTGTACGGGCTGCGCCCCGGCGACGAGCACGCCGTCGACCTCGAGCCCGGCGTCACCCTGCTCATGGGCATCGAGGCCGTCTCCGACCCCGACGAGCGCGGCATGCGCACCGTCATGGGCACCCTCAACGGCCAGCTGCGCCCGGTCGCGGTGCGCGACCGGTCGGTCGAGGCCGCGGTCAAGGCCGCCGAGAAGGCCGACCGCACGCAGCCGGGCCATGTCGCGGCGCCGTTCGCCGGCGTGGTCACCCTCCAGGTCGCCGAGGGCGACGCCGTCGAGACCGGCCAGCCGGTCGCCAGCATCGAGGCCATGAAGATGGAGGCCGCCATCACCGCCCCCGTCGCCGGGACGGTGCAGCGGCTGGCCATCGGGGAGGTGCAGCAGGTGGAGGGCGGCGACCTGCTCGTCGTCCTCGGCTGACGGTCCTCGGCCGAGCGCCGGCCGGCCCGCCGCCGGCGGGGGCGCCGGGGCAGGGGCGCCGGGTCGGGTGCGGCGCCCCGGCCCGGTGCCCTGCCGTCAGGAGCGGGGTCCGCCGAGCGCGCCACCGCGGTCGCCCAGCCACTCGGCCGGCCGGTGGCGGTGCAGGATCTCCGACCCGCCCAGGCCGAGCCGCTCGGCCGCGGCGTCCAGTTGCCGTGGGTGGGCCGCCGGACCCCAGCGGCCGGTGTCGACCCGCTCGTCGAGGGCGAGCACGGAGGCGACCAGCTCGGCGGGGGTGAAGTCGCAGTGGCCCAGCCGGTGCACGAAGGCCTGCCGCAGCAGGCGGTCCTCCCCGGCCTGCCGCACGGTCTCCGCGTACTCCTCCTGGACCTGCACCGGTGCGAGGACGTCGTGCGTGGTGTGCAGGCTCAGCACCGGGACCTGCAGGTCACCGGTCAGCTCGGAGGTCGCGAGGGCGGCCTGCAGCGCGCCCTCGTCCGCGGTCACGTCCGCGGTCCGGGTGAGCTCGTCGAGGTCGGCGTCGAGGTCCAGGCCCGCCGCGCGGTAGAGCGACTCGACCTGCGCGCGCTCGTCGGCGTGCTGCAGCAGGGCCCGGTAGTCGACGCCGACGTTCCACGACGGGTTGCCCCCGACCGTGCTCTCGATGTCGACCCTGGCGGGGTAGGTGAAGTCCAGCGCGGTCAGGAACTGGGCGACCTGCGCGTCCACCTGCGCCTCGTGGTCGCGCGGGTCCGGCTCGGGCCGGCCCTCGGCCCAGCGGGGCAGGTGGTACAGGGCCGCGGCGAGCGCGATCCGCGCCCGACCCTCGGGGCTGTCCTGCGCGGCCTCGACCGCGGCGGTCATCGTGGCGGCCGCCGCGGTGACGGCGCCCAGGTCGCCGTCGTAGCCGGCCAGCCGCAGCTCGGTGCCCTCCGGGAGGAGCAGCTGGGCGATCGCGTGGGCGCCGTCGAGCTGGTAGTTGAGCAGGTCGACGCCGCCGTGCACGAGCCCGCAGGTCGGCAGTGCCCCGTGGAGAGGCGTGCCCGGCAGCTCGGCGAGCTGACCGGTCACCAGGCCACCCATCGAGGTGCCGACGCCGAGCACCCGCGACGGCTCGCCGACCTCGGTGCGGAACGCCTCCAGGGTCTGCAGCTGGTCCTCGGCGGCGGTGTCCAGCGTCCAGCCGCTGCGCTCGTAGGAGGACCCGGCCAGCGCGTACCCCCGGTCGAGCAGGGCCTGCCGGGTCGCGTCGTCCGGCGCGTTCGCCGCGTCCTGCGGGATGCCCGCGAAGCTGGGCCGGTAGCCGTGGCTGTACAGGAGCAGGGTGCCGTTCCAGTCCGCGGGGACGTCGGCGACCCAGGCGGTGGCACCGTCGTCGACCGTGCCCTCCACGTGCCGCGGGCCGGAGCCCTCCTGGGCGGCGGCGGGCGGAGCGGCGACGAACGTGACCGCGAGGGCGCAGGTCAGACCGGTGACGAGGGATCGAGGGGACATCGGCGTCCTCACATCGGGGGGCGGGGGATGCTCCGGACGCTAGGGATCTCAAGGACGCGCGTCAACGAAATGCCGACCTTTTCCGTGACGGCGGCCACTGTCAGCGGCGCGCCCGCGCGTCCCGCACCGCCGCGTCGAAGGCGGCCCGGGCCCGCGGGGCCAGGGCCCGGTGGGCCGCCCGGTGCGCGGCCGTGGACCGCCCGGCCGGCCAGTCCTCGGGCAGGTGGCGCTCGGGCAGGGCCGGGTCGAGCCGGAGCAGGCGGATCCAGTGCGCGCCGAGCCGGGTGAACAGCGCGACCGGGTCGCCGTCCCCGGGGAGCGGGCCCGACCAGCGGCGGGCGAACTCCTCGTGCTCCCGGCGGAGGTCCTCGAGGTCCCACGCCCGGCGGACGAAGCGGGCGACGTCCGTGCCCGGTGCCGGGGTGGCGAGGAAGCCGTCGAGCTGGAGGTCCGCGCCGTCCGCGTCGGGCACCACCCGGTCGAGGTCCACGTGCCCGGGCGCGATCCACAGCCCGTCGCGCAGGCAGCCGAAGCCGGCCCAGGCCAGCCGGGCGCGCAACCGGTGCCGGAGGTCCCGCCGGCTCTCCGGCAGCGAGAAGCTCAGCAGCGTCCACTCCTCGCCGGCCCGCCGGAACGGGTCGGGGGACTCCACGCGGTCGCGGCCCTCCCGCAGCAGTGCCCGGGCGGCCCCGGTCAGCGCGTAGCTGGCCACCCGGCCCTCCTGGTGCCGGACGAGCAGCCCGCGCTCGGTCAGCCGGGCCAGCGTCGACCGGGTGGCGTCCGCGCCGACCCCGAGGCCGGCGAGGACGTCGAGGAACACCCGGGTGGGGATCGGCTGGTCGTGCCGGTCGAGGACGAGTGCGCCGGCGAGGGCCAGCAGCAGGTCCTGCGGCTTGGTGCGTGGATCGGCGGAGTCCGCCACCCGACCTCCTCCCGCTCCCGGCTCGCCGTCCGGAACCGGCCTGCATGATGTCCCGGGACGGCCCGCCGCGCCAGGAGGACCCCGAGCGGGGCGGGCGGTCCGGCGACGGTCGCTCGTCAGGTCGTACGGCTCCGGGACGGGGAGGGGGTGGGCTGCGTGCCGAGCCCGCAGCGGCGCGACCGGCGCTTCCCCCGGCGGGTCTACGGCGTGGGGGAGGAGCCCGACCCGCGGTTCAGCCTCGCCAACGAGCGCACGTTCCTCGCCTGGATGCGGACCTCGCTGGCCTTCCTGGCCGCCGGTGTCGCGCTCGAGGCGCTCGACCTGCCCATCGCCGAGGGGCTCCGGCTGGCCTCCGCCCTGGTGTTCGTCGCCCTGGGGCTGCTGGTGCCGGTGCAGGCCTGGGCCGGCTGGGTGGCCACCGAGCGGGCCCTGCGCCTGGGCCGGCCGCTGCCCTCGCCGCCCCTCGGTGTGGTCACGGCCGTCGGGACGGCGGTCGCCGGGACCCTGGTCCTCGCCGGCCTGCTGCTGCGGTGAGCGGGCCGCCGGGGCCGGTGTTCGACGCCGGCCTGCAGGCGGAGCGGACCGCCCTGGCCTGGCGCCGCACCGCCCTGTCCGTGGCGGTGGCCGCGGTCGCCGCGGAGCGGTTGGCGGCGCCGGCCCTCGGTGCCCTCTCCCTGGTGGTCGCCGGCGCAGGCCTCGCCCAGGCGGTGGTCGTCGCGGAGATCTCCTGGCGGCGGTACCGCGTCGTCCACCGCTCGCTGACCCGGCGCGGCGACCTCACCGGCGTGCGGACGGCCGGCCTGCCCATGGCCGCGCTCGCCTGCTCGGGCCTGCTCGTCGGGGTCCTCGCCCTGGCCTTCGTGCTGGCCGGCTGACCGGGCCCCGCCGGGCGGCCGCGTCGACGGCGGCTGAGTGTCGACAGGATCGTTGACAATCCTGCCGGCAGCCTGCGAGGGTCGTGCGCGCCCGGCCCGCCGGATGGGAGGACGCGCGTGATCATCGACTGCCACGGCCACTACACGACCGCGCCGGCGGCCCACACCGCCTGGCGGCAGGAGCAGGTGGCCGCCTGGGAGGCCGGCAACGCGCCGCCGCCGTACCCGGGGATCGGCGACGACGAGATCCGGGAGACGATCGAGGCCAGCCAGCTGCGGCTGATGGACGAGCGGGGCATCGACGTCACGCTGTTCTCCCCGCGGGCCTCGGCGATGGCCCACCACGTCGGGGACGAGTCGGTGAGCCTGGAGTGGGCCCGCCGGTGCAACGACCTGGTGCACCGGGTGACCACGCTGTTCCCCGACCGCTTCGTCGGCGTCGCCCAGCTGCCGCAGTCGCCCGGTGCCGGCCCGGAGGGCTCCATCGCCGAGCTGCGCCGCTGCGTGACCGAGCTCGGCTTCGCCGGCTGCAACCTCAACCCCGACCCCAGCGGCGGGCACTGGACCGCACCGCCGCTGACCGACCGCTCCTGGTACCCGTTCTACGAGGCGCTGGTCGAGCTCGACGTGCCGGCCATGGTGCACGTGTCGGCCTCGACCGTCCCGGCGTTCCACGCGACCGGGGCGTACTACATCAACGCCGACACCACCGCGTTCATGCAGCTGGTGCAGGGCCGGCTGTTCACCGACCTGCCCGGCCTGCGGCTGGTCATCCCGCACGGCGGCGGTGCGGCGCCCTACCACTGGGGGCGCTACCGCGGGCTGGCCGACATGCTCTCCCAGCCGCCGGTCGAGACCAACGTGATGGGCAACGTCTTCTTCGACACCTGCGTCTACCACCAGCCCGGCATCGACCTGCTGCTCGACGTGGTCGACACCGGCAACGTGCTGTTCGGCTCGGAGGTGGTCGGGGCGGTCCGCGGCATCGACCCGCGCACCGGCCACCACTTCGACGACACCAAGCGCTACGTCGAGGCGGCCGGGCTGGACGACGCCGCCCGCGCCGCCGTCTACGAGGGCAACGCCCGCCGCGTCTACCCCCGCCTCGACGCGGCCCTGCGGCGGGCGGGCCGCTGATCGCCGTGCCGACCCAGCCGCCCCCAGGGTCGCGACCGGCGCAGGCGCCCTCCGCCGAGCCGCCGCCGAGCGGGCCGCCCGTCCGGTCGCGGGTCGAGCAGGCCCTGCGCCGGGCGATCGCGGAGGGCGAGTTCGCGCCCGGCTCCCGGCTGGTCGAGGCCGACCTGGTGGCGCGGTTCGACGCCGGCCGCAGCCACGTGCGGCTGGCCATCGACGCGCTGGCCGCCGAGGGCCTGGTGGAGCGCATCCCGAACCGCGGGGCGCGGGTGCGGGTGGTCTCCCCCGAGGAGGCCGTCGCCATCACCGAGTGCCGGATGGCCCTGGAGGCCCTCATCGCCCGCAAGGCGGCCGAGCGCGTCACCGAGGCCGAGGCCGGGCGGCTGCGCGCCCAGCTGGGCGCGATGCGCGAGGCGCTGGCGGCCGGCGACCTGCTCGGCTACTCCGCGCTCATCCAGGAGCTGCACGGCCTGCTCCACGCGGCCGCCCGGCAGCCGGTCGCCGCGGGCCTGGTGGACCGGCTGCAGGCGCAACTGGTCCGTCACCAGTTCCGGCTGTCGCTGCGCCCGGGCCGGCCGCAGGTCAGCCTCGCCGAGCTCACCGACCTCGTCGACGCCGTCACCGGCCGCGACCCCGGCCGGGCCGCGGCGGCCGCCACCGCCCACTTCGCCAGCGTCATCGACGCGCTGGCCGCGCCCACCGGCCCCCCAGGAGGAACCCCGTGAGAACCGTCGTCGTCACCGACCCGCCCCGCGCCGACGCCGGGGACGCCGAGCGCCTCGGCGGCTTCGGCGTGGCCACCGTGCACGAGGCCCTCGGCCGGGTCGGCTACCTCGGCCCGGCGTTCCGGCCGGCCTGGCCGGGCGCCCGCACCGGCGGCACCGCGGTCACCGTGCTGTGCTGGCCGGGGGACAACCTCATGATCCACGTGGCCGTGGAGCAGTGCCGCCCCGGCGACGTGCTCGTCGTCGCGACCAACTCGCCGTCCACCGACGGGCTGTTCGGCGAGCTGTTCGCCACCGCGCTGGCGCACCGCGGGGTGCGGGGCGTGGTGCTCGGCTGCGGCGTGCGCGACGTCGCCGAGCTGCGCGAGATGGGCTTCCCCGCCTGGTCGACCGCGGTGAGCGCGCAGGGCTCGGTCAAGGCCACGCCCGGCGCGGTGAACGTGCCCGTCGTCCTCGGCGGGCAGACCGTCGCCCCCGGCGACGTGGTCGTCGCCGACGACGACGGCGTCGTGGTGGTGCCGCGCGCCGACGTGCCGCGGGCGCTCACCGCGTCCCAGGCCCGGGTCGACAAGGAGGACGCCACCCGCGCGGCCTTCCGGCGGGGCGAGCTCGGCCTGGACCGCTACGGCCTGCGCGAGAAGCTGCCGGCCTTCGGCATCGAGCACGTCCCCTACGAGACGTGGGCGGAGCAGCGGGGGTGAGCTACGACGACACCGGGGTCCGCTGCACGATGCTGCGCGGCGGCACCTCCCGCGGGCTCTACCTCGAGGCCGCCGACCTGCCCGCCGACCCGGCCGCGCGCGACGACCTGCTGCTGCGGCTCGTGGGCACCCCCGACCCGCGGCAGGTCGACGGCCTGGGCGGCGCGACGACGCTGACCAGCAAGGTCGCCGTCGTCTCGCCCTCCGAGGCGCCCGACGTCGACGTCGACCACCTGTTCCTGCAGCTCGGCGTGGACGAGCCGACCGTCGGGGACCGGCAGAACTGCGGCAACATCCTCGCCGGCGTCGGGCCGTTCGCCGTCGAGCGCGGCCTGGTGCCCGCCGGTGCGGAGGAGACCAGCGTCCGCATCCGCATGGTGAACTCCGGCAGCGTCGCCGTCGCCACCTTCCCGACGCCGGGCGGCCGGGTCGAGTACCGCGGGGACGACCGGTGGGGCGACGTCGCGATCGCCGGCGTCCCCGGCACCGCCGCGCCCGTGGCGCTCACCTTCACCGACACCGCGGGTTCGGGCACCGGCCGGCTGCTGCCCACGGGGCGCGTCCGCGACACGGTGGAGGGCATCGAGGTCACCTGCGTCGACAACGGCATGGCCGTGGTCGTCGCGCGGGCTGCGGCCTTCGGCCTCTCCGGGTACGAGTCGCACGCGGAGCTGTCCGCCGACGCCGACCTGCTGGCCCGGGTCGACGCCGTCCGCACCGCGGCCGGGGAGCTCATGGGGCTCGGGGACGTCGCCGGCACCTCGGTGCCCAAGACCGCGCTGCTCGCCCCGCCCCGGGACGGCGGCCAGGTGTGCACCCGGTCGTTCATCCCGGTCCAGCCGCACAGCTCGATCGGGGTGTTCGCCGCGGTCAGCGTCGTGACCGGCATGCTGCTGCCCGGCGCCGTCGGCCACGAGCTCACCGCCGGCCGGCCGGCCGGCAGCTCGCGGGTGGACGTCGAGCACCCCACCGGTCACCTGCTCGTCGACGTCGAGGTCGACGCCTCGGCCGACCCGCCCCGCGTCGTCCGCGCCGGCGTCGTCCGGACCGCCCGCAAGCTCTTCGACGGCACCGCCTTCCCCCGCTGACACACCCGGTGGGAGGGGCCCCGTCCTCCTCGGACGAGCAACGGAGTACCGATGCCCCCGCTGCACGAGATCGCCCACCTCGGCCACGTCGAGCTGCGCACCCCCGTCCTCGAGGAGAGCGTGGAGTTCTTCACCCGCCACCTCGGCCTGACCCGGACCGGGGAGGCCGGCGACTCGGTGTTCCTGCGCGCCTGGGAGGACTACGAGACGACCACGATCACGCTCACCGCGCACGCCACCTCCGGCGTGGGCCGCACCCACCCGCGCGCCGCGAGCCCCGAGGCGCTGGCGCGCCGGGTGGCCGAGACCGAGGCGGCCGGCCGCGGCGTCGGCTGGGTCGACGGCGACCCCGGCTACGGGGCGACCTACCTCCGCACCGACCCCGACGGGCACGAGCTGGGGCTCTCCTACGAGAGCGAGTGGCACACCCCGCCGGCCGGGCAGCGGCCGGCGCCGGAGAACCAGGCGCAGGCCTACCCGAACCACGGCGTGGGCGTGCGGCGGCTCGACCACGTCACCTGGCTGGGCGTGGAGCCGGTGGCCGACCGGGACTTCTCCCGGGACACCCTCGGCGCCCTGGTCACCGAGCGAATCGTGCTCGACGACGGCACGGTCGCCGGCAGCTGGACCACCTTCACCAACAAGAGCTACGACGCGGTCTGGACCTGCGACCGGACCGGCACCCCCGGCCGGCTGCACCACATCGCCTTCGCCGTCGACACCCGCGACGGCATCCCGCGCGCCGCCGACCTGGCGCTGGAGCAAGGGGTGCACGTCGAGACCGGCCCGCACGAGCACGCCGTCCAGCAGACGTTCTTCCTCTACGTCCACGAGCCCGGCGACCGCATCGAGCTGTGCAACGCCGGCGCCCGCCTGGTCCTGGCCCCGGACCGGCAGCCGGTGGACTGGACCGAGGCCGAGCGCGCCGAGGGTCAGGCCCGGCGGCTGAAGACGATCGAGACCTTCCACACCCACGGCACCCCGCCGGTGCAGCCGTGACGACCGGTGCCGTCGTGAGGATCGCCGTCCTCGGGCTCGGCGAGGCCGGCTCCCTCATCGCCGCCGACCTGGCCGCCGCCGGCGCCGACGTCCGCGGCTACGACCCGAAGGGCATCGTCGTCGGCGGCGTGCTGCCGCGGGCCGGGGAGGCCGAGGCGGTCGCCGACGCCGGCCTGGTGCTCAGCGTCAACAGCTCCCACGACGCCATGACCGCGCTGGGGAACGCGCTGCCGGCGCTGCGGCCGGGCACGTTGTGGGCCGACCTCAACACCGCCAGCCCCGGCCTCAAGGTCGCCCTCGCCGAGCGGGCCGCGGCGCGGGAGGTGCCGGTGGCCGACGTGGCGCTGATGTCGCCGGTCCCGGGGAGGGGGCTGCGCACCCCCATGCTGGTCTCCGGCGACGCCGCCGGTCGCTACGCCGAGGTGCTCGGCGGGCTCGGCGCCGAGGTCACCGTGCAGCCGGGCCCGGCGGGGGAGGCGATCTCCCGCAAGCTGCTGCGCAGCGTGTTCTACAAGGGGCTGGCCGCCGCGGTCGTCGAGGCCCTCACCGCGGCCGAGGCCGCCGGGTGCGCCGAGTGGCTGCGCGGCGACATCAGCGCCGAGCTCGCCGGTTTCGACGAGCGGACCATCGACCGGCTGGTCGAGGGCTCCCGCACGCACGCCCGGCGGCGGGCCGACGAGATGGCGGCGGCCGCCGAGCAGCTGCAGGAGCTCGGCGTCCCGCCGCGGGTCGCCGCGGCCGCCCGGGACCTGCTGGTGCAGCTGCGGGACGCGCCACCGGCGCAGCCGGCCGGGGCAGCGCCTCCGGCGTAGCGGGCCGGGTCAGCGCCTCCGGCGGGACCGGCCCGGTCGCCGGTGCCCGGGGTGCCGTCACGGCCAGGCGGGCCCGGCTCCCTCGGGCGCGGCGCGGTGGATCTCGTAGCCGGGGAAGGCCGGGATGTCGTCGTCCACCACGACCGGCAGCGGCGGGTCGCTGCCCACGGCGGCCGTGCGCATCCGGCCGTGCAGCTCGGGGCGGACGTGGATGGCGACGGGCTCGGCCGCGCCCGGGCGGCGGGCCTCGGCCAGCAGCTGCTCCGACACATCCGTGTCGGACTGCGGGATGGCGGTCACGGCTGTGCCTCTCCGAGGGGGCGCCGGCGTCCCGGGTGGACCGGGAGCCGCGAGCCGGCGGTCCGGGAGGTGTGCGTTGTGCTCACGCCCCGATGACCTACCCGATGACCGGGCCGGGTGCGCGGAAGTCCCCGTCTCGCCACGAACTCGTCACGGAGCCGTCGCACCCGGCCGGCAGGGGCCGGCCGGGTGGCTTGACGCCCCGGTCGCGCGGGTGCGTGGATGGGCCGCCCGCCCCTGCCGACCCCGGAGGTCCCCGACCGTGACCGCGCCCCTCCCGCCCCGCGTCCGGGGCGCCGGCCGCCGCGTCGCCGACCGGGCGCTGGGCCGGCTGCTCCGGCTGCCGCCCCCGACGACCGGCTACACGGTCACGAGGGACGTGCGCATCCCGATGCGGGACGGCGAGGTGCTCCTGGCCGACCACTGGGCGCCCGACGGCCCGGCGCTCGGCACGCTGCTGCTGCTGTCGCCCTACGGGTGGAGCGGGCCCATGGCCGCCCTCCACGGCGGCACCTTCGCCGCCCGCGGGTACCACGTGGTGCTGGCCCGGTGCCGGGGCACGTTCGGCTCCGGCGGCGACTTCCGGCCGATGGTCCACGAGGTGGAGGACGGCGCCGACACGGTGGCCTGGCTGCGCGGGCAGCCGTGGTTCGGCGGCCGCTTCGCCACGCTCGGGATGTCCTACCTCGGCTTCACCCAGTGGGCGCTGCTCGTGGACCCCCCGCCGGAGCTGGCCACGGCGATCGTGCAGGTGGGCCCGCACGACTTCGGGGAGTCGGTCTACGCCGGCGGGGCCTTCGCGCTGACCGACTTCCTCGGCTGGAGCGACATGGTCGCCTCCCAGGAGGAGGCCCGCGGGGTGCGGGGTCTGGCCCGCTCGGCCACGGCGACCCGCCGGCTGGCGCCGGCGCTGGCCGGCCTCCCGCTGGCCGACGCGGGGGAGGCGTTGCTGGCCGGCTGGTACCGCGACTGGGTCAGCCGCCGCGACCTGGACGACCCGTTCTGGGCGCCGATGCGGCTGGGCGCGGCCCTGGACCGCGTCGAGGTCCCGGTACTGCTGCACACCGGCTGGCAGGACCTCTTCCTCGAGCAGTCCCTGGCCCAGTACGCGCACCTGCGCGCCCGCGGCCTCGACGTCGCGCTCACCGTCGGGCCGTGGACGCACCTGCAGGTGCTCACGCGCGGCGCCGGCCCGCTGCTGCGGGAGTGCCTCGACTGGCTGGGTGAGCACCTGGCCGGCACCGCGGTGCGCACCCGGCCGGCCCCGGTGCGGGTGCACGTGACCGGGGCGGGGGAGTGGCGCGACCTCCCGGGCTGGCCGCCGGCGACCGGCGAGCGGGTCCTGTACCTGGCCCCCGGAGGGGCGCTGGCCCCGATCGCGCCCCCGGCGACCGCCGGCCCGGCCCGGTTCCCGCACGACCCGGCCGACCCCACGCCCACGGTCGGCGGGCGGCTGCTGGGCGCCGGCAGCGGCTACCGCGACGACCGGCGGCTGGCCACGCGGGACGACGTCCTCGTCCTCGACTCCGCCCCGCTGCCCGCGCCGCTGGAGATCGCCGGCTGCCCGGTCGTGGAGCTGGCGCACTCCAGCGACAACCCGCACGTCGACCTCTTCGCCCGCGTCTCCGAGGTCGACGCCCGCGGGCGCTCCCGCAACGTCAGCGACGGGTTCCGGCGGCTCGACCCGGCCGGGCGGGAGGGCGCCGTCCGCCTCGAGCTGGACGCCGTCGCGCACCGCTTCCGCGCCGGGTCCCGGGTGCGGCTGCTGGTCGCCGGCGGGTCGCACCCGCGGTTCGAGCGCAACCTCGGCACCGGGGAGGACCCCGCGACCTCCGCCCGCACCGCCCCCTCGCTCCGGAGCATCACCCTCGCCGGCGGGGCCTCCCGGCTGCTGCTGCCGGTCCTGACCGCCGGGACCCCCGATCCGCCCCCGCAGCCCTCCCCACGGACGGAGACAGCATGACCACGGTCGAGACGGACGCCGCCACGGGCACGGGCGCGCGGCCGCCCGCGCGGCACGCGGCCGACAGCCACGACGTGATCCGCGTGCACGGGGCGCGCGAGAACAACCTCAAGGACGTCAGCGTCGAGATCCCGAAGCGCCGGCTGACGGTCTTCACCGGCGTCTCCGGCTCGGGCAAGAGCTCGCTGGTGTTCGGCACGATCGCCGCGGAGTCGCAGCGGCTGATCAACGAGACCTACAGCGCCTTCGTCCAGGGCTTCATGCCGACCCTCGCCCGCCCGGAGGTCGACCTGCTCGACGGGCTGACCACCGCTATCATCGTCGACCAGGAGCGCATGGGCGCCAACCCGCGCTCCACCGTCGGCACCGCCACCGACGCCAACGCGATGCTGCGCATCCTGTTCAGCCGGCTGGCCCAGCCGCACATCGGCCCGCCCAGCGCCTACTCGTTCAACACGCCCTCGGTCACCGCGAGCGGGGCCATCACGGTCGAGCGCGGCGCGAGGACGAAGTCGGAGAAGGCGACCTTCACCCGCCTCGGCGGGATGTGCCCGCGCTGCGAGGGGATGGGCACGGTCAACGACATCGACCTCACCGCGCTCTACGACGCCGGCAGGTCGCTCAACGACGGGGCGCTGACCATCCCGGGCTACAGCATGGACGGGTGGTACGGCCGGCTGTTCCAGGGCGCCGGCCTGGACATGGACAAGCCGATCGCGGAGTACACCGGGAAGGAGATGCACACGCTCCTGTACGCGGAGCCGACCAAGATCAAGGTCGAGGGCATCAACCTGACCCACGAGGGGATCATCCCGCGCATCCAGAAGTCGATGCTGTCCAAGGACGTCGAGGCGCTGCAGCCGCACGTCCGGCGCTTCGTCGAGCGGGCGGTGACCTTCACGACCTGCCCCGACTGCGACGGCACCCGGCTCGCCCCCGAGGCGCGTTCCTCGACGATCCGGGGCAAGAGCATCGCCGACGTCTGCGCGATGCAGATCAGCGACCTCGCCGAGTGGGTCCGCGAGCTCGACGAGCCCTCGGTGGCCCCGCTGCTCGCGGGTCTGCAGCACCTGTTCGACTCGTTCGCCGAGATCGGGCTGGGCTACCTCTCCCTCGACCGCCCGGCCGGCACGCTGTCCGGTGGCGAGTCGCAGCGGACCAAGATGATCCGCCACCTCGGCTCCTCGCTCACCGACGTCACCTACGTCTTCGACGAGCCCACCATCGGCCTGCACCCGCACGACGTGCAGCGGATGAACGGGCTGCTGCTGCGCCTGCGGGACAAGGGCAACACCGTGCTCGTCGTCGAGCACAAGCCCGAGACGATCGCGATCGCCGACCACGTCGTCGACCTCGGCCCCGGCGCCGGCACCGGCGGTGGCGAGGTGGTCTTCGAGGGGACCGTCGCGGGCCTGCGCCGCGCCGGCACCCTCACCGGCCGGCACCTCGACGACCGGGCGTCGGTGAAGCCGTCGGTGCGCACGCCGTCGGGCGCGCTCGAGGTGCGCGGTGCGGCCACGCACAACCTGCGGGACGTCGACGTCGACATCCCGCTCGGCGTGCTCGTCGTCCTCACCGGCGTGGCCGGGTCGGGCAAGAGCTCGCTGGTCCAGGGCTCGGTGGCCGGCCGGGACGGCGTCGTGGTCGTCGACCAGACCGCGATCCGCGGCTCCCGGCGCAGCAACCCGGCCACCTACACCGGGCTGCTGGAGCCGGTCCGCAAGGCCTTCGCCAAGGCCAACGGCGTGAAGCCGGCCCTGTTCAGCGCCAACTCCGAGGGCGCCTGCCCGACCTGCAACGGCGCCGGGGTCATCTACACCGACCTCGGCATGATGGCCGGCGTCGCCAGCACCTGCGAGGTCTGCGAGGGGCGGCGCTTCCAGGCCGCCGTGCTCGAGTACACCCTCGGCGGCAAGGACATCAGCGAGGTCCTGGCCATGCCGGTGGCCGAGGCCGAGGAGTTCTTCGGGTCCGGCGACGCGCGGACGCCCGCGGCGCACGCGATCCTCGACCGGCTCGCCGACGTCGGGCTCGGCTACCTCACCCTCGGCCAGCCGCTCACCACGCTGTCCGGCGGCGAGCGGCAGCGGCTCAAGCTGGCGACGCAGATGGGGGAGAAGGGCGCCGTCTACGTCCTCGACGAGCCGACCGCCGGACTGCACCTGGCCGACGTCGAGAACCTGCTCGGCCTGCTCGACCGGCTGGTCGACTCCGGGAGGTCGGTGGTCGTGATCGAGCACCACCAGGCGGTCATGGCGCACGCCGACTGGATCATCGACCTCGGCCCCGGCGCCGGCCACGACGGCGGCCGGATCGTCTTCGAGGGGACCCCGGCCGACCTCGTCGCCGCCCGCTCCACCCTCACCGGCGAGCACCTCGCGGCCTACGTCGGCGCCTGACGCCGCCCGGCACGCGCCGGCCGTCCCCGCCGCCGGCCGCGGGGACCGCCCGGACGGTGGGACGCTGGGGGCGTGGCGGGGGTGGTCGAGGGCGCGCGTGCCCGGTTCCGGGCCCGGGTCTCCGGCGACCCGACCGGTGCGCCGGCGTGGGTGCGCGACATCGCGCGCGTGGGCAGCGGGCCGGGGTGGTTCGAGCCCGACGGCGTGGTGTGGCGCGTGCACGGCGACCTGGCCACGCTGGTCGGCGGCGTCGCGGCGCTCCTCGGGCAGGCCGCGCACCCGCTGGCGCTGGCCGGGGTGGAGCGGCACTCGGCCTACCGCGCGGACCCGTGGAAGCGGCTGGCCGGCACCGCCCGCTGGCTCGTGGTGAGCACCTTCGGCTCGGCCGAGCTCGCCGAGCGGGAGGCCGCCCGGGTGCGCCGGATGCACACCACCGTCCGGGGCACCACGCCCGACGGGCGGCCCTACTCCGCCCAGGACCCGGCGTTGCTGCGCTGGGTCCACCTGGCCTTCACCGACGCCTTCCTCGCCGCGCAGCGCGCCGTGGGCACCGACCTCGCCCGGCGCTTCGGCCGGCGCTGGCCGGACGCCTACGTCGCCGAGTGGGCCCGCAGCGCGGCCGCGCTCGGGGCGACCGACCTGCCGGCGAGCGAGGCCGAGCTGGCCGCGGCGCTGGCCGCCTGCGTCCCCGACCTGGAGCCGGTGCCGGAGCACCTGCGGACCTTCCTCGCCGCGCCCCCCGGGCTCGCCGGGGTGGAGGAGGTCTTCTACCGCGGCCTGGCCGGCGCCGCCGGGCTCCTGGTGTCCCCGTCGGTGGCGCCCTTCGCCGGGGTCCCCGGCCGGCGCGGGCCGGCGGCGGTGCGGCTGCCCGCGACGCTGCTGCAGCTGCGGGCCCTGCGCGCGGCGCTGGGCCCGTACAGCCCGTCGGAGGAGGCTGCGCGCTGGCGGCTGGGGACCGGCCCCGCCCCGGGGTGGGCGCGCGCTCAGTAGTGGATGGCGCCCCGGGTGCCCCCGCCGACCGCCACCGCGTCCCCGGTGATGCCGGCGCTGCGGGCCGAGGCGAGGAACACGACCACGTCGGCGACCTCGGCGGCGGTGACCAGCCGGCCGATGCTCGTGCCGGCCGCCAGGCCGCGCTCGGCCTCGGCGGGCGTCGTCCCGTCCCGCTCGGCGCGCGCGGCCAGGACCTGCGGGGTGCGCTCGGTGACGGTGGTGCCCGGGTGCACCACGGTCACCGTGATGCCGGCCGGGCCGAGCTCGTCGGCGAGGTTCTTGGTCATCGCCGCGACGGCCACGTTGCGCACCGAGCCGACCAGGGAGCCGGTGAGCCGCGCGTTGAGCCCGCTGACGTTCACGATCCGGCCCCAGCCGCCCGCGGCCATGTGCGGGGCCACCGCGCGGGCGAGGCGCAGGTAGCCGAGCACCTTGGTCTCGACCTCCTCCCGCAGCGCGTCGTCGGGGAGGTCGGCCAGCGGCGGCACCGGGGCGGAGGAGGCCGGCCGCGCGGCGGCGTTGACCAGCACGTCGACCCCGCCGAGCTCGGCCACCACCCGGTCGACGGCGGCGCGCACCGCCGCGTCGTCCCGGGTGTCGGCCGGGCAGGTGAGCACGGTGGTGCCGTGCCGCCGGACGCGGGCCGCGGCGGCCTCCAGCGCGTCGCGGTCCCGGGCGACGAGCGCCACGTGCGCCCCCTCGGCGGCCAGCCCCTCGGCGACGGCCAGCCCGATGCCGCGGCTGCCGCCGGTCACGATGGCCCGCCTGCCGCCCAGTCCCAGGTCCACGCGCGCGCTCCCTCCGCTCCCGAGGGAGAGGAAGCTATACCTGCGTCCCGGGGCCGCGGACGTGGGAAGAGCTTCCTATGCCCGGGCCGTGCCGGCGAGGCGGGCCTCGAGCAGTTCCCGGGGGAGGACCACCTGCACGGTCGTCCCGGTGCCGAGCTCGCGGCCGGCGGCGTCGGTCGCGGTGCAGGCGCAGGTCAGCCGGTTGCCGCGCACCTCGGTGCAGCGCGCGGTGAGGACGACGACGTCCCCCACGCGGGCGGGCGCGAGGTGCTCCACCGACACCGACCGGCCCACGCCCTCCTCGCCCGGCTCCAGGTGCTCGAGCAGCAGGGTGCGCCCGGCCTCCTCGAAGTGCTTGGCCATCGTGTAGGTGGCGTACACCGGGTGCACCGGGCCGAGCCGGTCGAAGTGCACGGTCATCTCCGGGGTGACCACGACCTCCAGGGTCGCGCTCGCCCCCACCGGGATCTCGCGCACCTCAGGCGTCGAAGTCGACGGTGACGGCGTCGGTCACCGGCAGCGACTGGCAGGTCAGCACGTACCCGGCCTCGACCTCGGCGGCCTCCAGCGCGTAGTTGCGGCGCATCTCCACCTCGCCGTCGGTGACCCGGGCGCGGCAGGTGCCGCAGACCCCGCCCTTGCAGGCGAAGGGCAGGTCACCGCGCACCTTCTGCGCCGAGTCGAGCACCGGCACGTCCCGCGGCAGCGCGAGGGTGGTGGTGCGCCCGTCGAGGACGACGGTCACCTGGCTGCTCGGCCCCTCCACGGTCTCCTCGTCGCCGCGGACCGGCTCCGGCGGGACGTCGTCGACGTAGAACAGCTCCTGGTGCACCCGCTCGGCCGGCACGCCGAGCTCGGCGAGCAGGTCGCGGGCGTCGGAGACCATGCCGTGCGGGCCGCACAGCCACCAGTGGTCGACCTGCGGGGCGTCGACCAGGTTGTCCACCAGCGTGCGCAGCCGGTCCCGGTCGAGCCGGCCGCTGGTCAGCTCGGCGTCGCGGGGCTCCCGGGAGAGCACGTGCACCAGCTGCAGCCGGGTGCCGTAGCGGTCCTTCAGGTCGGCCAGCTCGTCGGCGAACATCACCGTGTTGGTGCGCCGGTTGCCGTAGAAGACGGTGACCGTGGACTCGCCGTCGCGCAGCACGCTGGCGGCCAGCGACAGCGCCGGGGTGATCCCCGAGCCGGCGACGACGAACACGTGGTCGGCCGGCACGGACAGGTCGGCGGTGAAGGTGCCCGACGGCGGGAGCACCTCGATCTCGTCCCCCGGCCGGACCTCGTGCACCAGGTAGGAGGAGAAGAAGCCGCCGGGCACCTCGCGCACGCCGACCCGCGGCGGGGCGCCCACGGGCGCGCAGATGGAGTAGGACCGGCGCTCGTCGCGGTCGCCGTCGACGCGGCGCAGGGTGAGCGCCTGGCCGGGCCGGAAGGCGTAGTCCTCGGCCAGCTCCTCGGGGACGTCGAAGGTGACCGCGACGGCGTCGTCGGTCAGCTGCTCGACGCGCGCCACCTTGAGCGGGTGGAACTGCGGACGGCGTCGCGGGGGCGCGGTCACTAGATCTCCTTGACGTGCTCGAACGGTTCGCCGCAGCTGCGGCACCGGCGCAGGGCCTTGCAGGCGGTGGCGCTGAACTCGCTCTGCTCGACGGTGTCGGCCGAGCCGCACAGCGGGCAGTCGGCGGTGCGGCGGGTGGGGCCCAGCTGGAGGGGTACCGGGCCGGGGGCGCGCACGGGCGCCCGCCCGGGGGGCGCGATCCCGCCCTCGGCGAGCTTGCGGCGGCCGGCGTCGCTGATCCAGTCGGTGGTCCAGGCGGGGGAGAGGACGGTGCGGACGTCGACGTCGGCGAACCCGGCCCGGTGCAGGGCGTGCACCAGGTCGGCGCGCATGACGCCCATGGCCGGGCAGCCGCTGTAGGTCGGGGTGATGTCGACGACCACCGTGCCGTCGTCCTCGATCCGGACATCGCGCAGCACGCCGAGGTCGGCGAGGGTGAGCATGGGCAGCTCGGGGTCGGTCACCGTCTCGGCGACCGCCCGGGCGTCGTCCACGGTGCGCGTCGTCTCCGGGGTCACGGCCGTCACCACGTCGCCGCCGGGTGCTGCCGGGCCAGGCTCTGCATCTCCGCGACCAGCTCGGCCAGCTCCGGGCCGTGCTCGCCGGCCCGCCCGCGCGGCCCGGTGGCGGCCGGCCAGGCCGGGACGGTGAGGGTGGCCCGCTCGAGGACCGTGGTGAGGACCTCCTCGACCTCCTCGCGCACCCCGGCCGGGTCGACCGCGACGCCGGCGTCCACCAGCCGCCGCTCGACGTCGGTGGCGGTGAGGACGTCGGCCAGCAGCGGCCACACCGCGTCGACGCCGTCCTGCGCCCGGCGGTGCGACTCCGCGGTGCCGTCGCCCAGCCGCAGCACCCAGCGGGCGGCGTGGTCGCGGTGGTAGGCCAGCTCGTGCACGCCCTTGGCGGCGATGGCTGCCAGCACCGGGTCCCGGGACCCCCGCAGCCGGGCGAACACCGCCAACCGCACCGTCGCGGCCACCAGCAGCCGCACCACCGTCCGCGCGAAGTCGCCGTTCTCCGCCGCGACCAGGCCGGTGCAGCGGAACTCGTCGGGGTCGCGGAAGTAGGCCAGCGCGTCCTCGTCCGGGATGCTGTCGGTCGCGCGCGACCGGGACCGGCCCAGCACGCCCGCCGAGCCGGCGCGGGCCAGCAGCAGCCGCGCCTGCCCGAGCAGGTCCAGGGCGACGTTGGCGACGGCGACCTCCTCCTCCAGCTCGGGGGAGGCCGTCACCCACTGGGTCAGCCGCTGCGCCAGGACCAGCGCGTCGTCGCCGAGCATCAGGCAGTAGGCGCCCAGGTCGGCGGGGTCGACGCCCTCGGGCACGGTGGTGTCGACCCCGGCCAGCGGGTCGTCGAACCCGGTGCCGAAGGCCCAGTGCCCGTGGTCGTCCGCCGCGTTGCCCAACGCGTCGTACACGGTCTCCTCGTGCCCCATGCCAGTGATACCTCTCGGTGGTTGCGTGCCCAGCAGGTCGGCCCCGGGGTGACCGGGCGGGAACGGCCCCGGTGCAGGGCCCGACCGGGAATGGCCCCCTCTCAGGGCCCCGCCGCCGCGAGGGACGAGCGGTGGTGGGGAAGAGGGGGTCCTCTCACATGTGGGGGACGTTCTCCGGGATCTCGTAGAACGTCGGGTGGCGGTAGACCTTGTCGCCGCTCGGGGCGAACATCGGGTCCTTCTCGTCGGGGCTGGACGCGGTGATGTCGGCGGCCTTGACCACCCAGATGCTCACGCCCTCGTTGCGCCGGGTGTAGAGGTCGCGGGCGGCGTCGATCGCCATCTCGTCGTCCGGCGCGTGCAGGGAGCCCACGTGCACGTGGTTGAGACCGCGCTTGCCCCGCACGAAGACCTCGTACAGCGGCCAGTCCCGCCGGGCCTTCGCCGGCCTGGGCTCGACGGGCACCTCCGGCCCGGTGGGGACGGCGCCGTGGCCGCCCTCGCTGGTCAGGTCGGTCCCGCTCACGCGGCGCTCCCGGCGTGCTTCTCGGCGTAGGCGGTGGCCGCCTCGGTCACCCAGGCGTTGTCGTCGCGGGCGGCCTTGCGGCGGGCGATGCGGACGTCGTTCATCGGCCCGCTGCCGCTGACCACGCGCTTGAACTCCTCCCAGTCGATCGCGCCGAAGCGCCAGTGCCCGCTCTCCTCGTCCAGGGCGAGGTCCGGGTCGGGGAGGGTCACGCCGAGCGCCTGCGCCTGCGGCACGGTCATGTCGACGAAGCGCTGGCGCAGCTCGTCGTTGCTGTGCCGCTTGATGCCCCAGGCCATCGACTGCGCCGAGTTCGGGCTGTCGTCGTCGGGCGGGCCGAACATCATCAGCGACGGCCACCACCAGCGGTCCACGGCGTCCTGCACCATCGCCCGCTGCTCGGGGGTACCGCGCACCATGGTCATCAGCAGCTCGTAGCCCTGCCGCTGGTGGAACGACTCCTCCTTGCAGATGCGGATCATCGCCCGGGCGTAGGGCCCGTAGGAGGAGCGGCACAGCGGCACCTGGTTGCAGATGGCCGCGCCGTCGACCAGCCACCCGATGACGCCGACGTCGGCGTAGGTGAGCGTGGGGTAGTTGAAGATCGAGCTGTACTTCTGCTTGCGCTCGATGAGCTTGTCGGTGAGGTCGGCGCGGTCGGCGCCGAGGGTCTCGGCGGCCGAGTAGAGGTACATGCCGTGGCCGGCCTCGTCCTGCACCTTGGCCAGCAGGATCGCCTTGCGGCGCAGGGACGGCGCGGCCAGCAGCCAGTCGCCCTCCGGCTGCATGCCGATGATCTCGGAGTGCGCGTGCTGGGCGATCTGGCGGATGAGCGTCTTCCGGTAGCCCTCGGGCATCCAGTCGCGCGGCTCGATGCGGTGCCCGGCGGCGATCGTGGCGTCGAACAGGGCCTGCAGGGCCGCCTCGTCGGGCGTCCCGGCGGCGGGGCGGTCCAGGGTGGGCGCGGACATGTCGTCCCCTCGGGTCGGCGGTCAATTACTGACCGGACGGTCGGTAATGAGTGTGCCCCACCGCGGCGCAGATCACAACCCCACTTGACAGGGCGGGGGGTGGCGGGGTTGGTTACCGACCATCCGGTCGGTAATTGAGGCGGCCCGCCTCTGGACACCGGCCGTCCCGGCACCGACCCCGGAGGCGCAGCACCCATGACCGCCAGCACGACCGACACCGACCGGCGGCTGGGCGCCGCCCCCGACCCGGCCCTGCTCGACCCCGCCGAGCGCCTGGGCCCCGACGAGCTGCGCGCCCTCCAGCTGGAGCGGCTGCAGTGGACGCTGCGGCACGCCTACGACAACGTCCCGCACTACCGGCGGGCCTTCGACGAGGCCGGCGTGCACCCCGACGACTGCCGCGAGCTGGCCGACCTCGCCCGGTTCCCGACCACCAGCAAGGCCGACCTGCGCGACAACTACCCGTTCGGCATGTTCGCCGTCCCGCAGGAGCAGGTCCGCCGGGTGCACGCCTCGAGCGGGACGACGGGGCGGCCCACGGTGGTCGGCTACACCGAGCGGGACATCGACACCTGGGCCACCGTCATGGCGCGGTCGATCCGCGCCGCCGGCGGGCGGGCGGGCGACAAGCTGCACAACGCCTACGGCTACGGGCTGTTCACCGGCGGGCTCGGGGCGCACTACGGCGCGGAGAAGCTCGGCTGCACGGTCATCCCGATCTCCGGGGGCATGACCCCGCGCCAGGTCCAGCTGATCCGCGACTTCGAGCCGCGGGTGATCATGGTGACGCCGTCCTACATGCTCACCGTCATCGACGAGTTCGAGAAGCAGGGGATGGACCCCCGCGCGTCGAGCCTGGAGATCGGCATCTTCGGCGCCGAGCCGTGGACCGAGCAGATGCGCCGCGAGATGGAGGAGCGGGCCGGCATCCACGCCGTCGACATCTACGGCCTGTCGGAGGTCATGGGCCCCGGCGTGGCCCAGGAGTGCGTGGAGACCAAGGACGGTCTGCACGTCTGGGAGGACCACTTCTACCCGGAGGTCATCGACCCGGTCACCGGCGAGGTGCTGCCCGACGGCGAGCAGGGCGAGCTGGTCTTCACCTCGCTGACCAAGGAGGCCATGCCGGTCATCCGCTACCGCACCCGCGACCTCACCCGGCTGCTGCCGGGGACGGCGCGGCCCGGCATGCGCCGGATGGAGAAGGTCACCGGCCGCACCGACGACATGATCATCCTGCGCGGGGTCAACGTCTTCCCGACCCAGATCGAGGAGGTCGTGCTCCGCACCCGGGGCCTCTCGCCGCACTTCGCCCTCGAGCTGGTCAGCCGGGGCCGGATGGACCACCTCGTCGCGCGGGTCGAGGCCCGGCCGGACTGCCCGCCGGAGCGCCGCGACCCCGCCGCGCGCGAGGTCGAGAAGGGCGTCAAGGACATGGTGGGCAGCAGCATCGAGGTGCTCGTCGTCGACCCCGAGACCCTCCCGCGGTCCATGGGCAAGCTGCAGCGGCTCACCGACTCCCGGGAGCGTGCGTGACGGCTGCGCCGGTCCGCCGGGGCCGCCCGGGGCACTCGCTGGACACCCTGCTGGACGTCGCGGTGGCGGTCTTCATCGAGCGCGGCTACGACGCCACGAGCATGGAGGAGCTGGCCGGCCGGCTCGGCATCACCAAGTCGGCCATCTACCACCACGTCACCGGCAAGGGGGAGCTGCTGCGGCTGGCCCTGGACCGGGCCCTCGACGCGCTGTTCGCCGTCACCGAGGAGCCCGGCGCCACCACCGGCCGCGCGATCGACCGGCTCGAGCACGTCGTCCGCGGCTCGGTGCGGGTGCTGGCCGCCGAGCTGCCGTTCGTCACCCTGCTGCTGCGGGTGCGGGGCAACTCCGAGGTGGAGCGGGCCGCGCTGGCCCGGCGCCGCCGCTTCGACCGGTTCGTCACCGACCTGGTGCGCGCCGCCGCGGAGGAGGGCGACGTCCGCCCCGACGTCGACCCCGCGGTCACCAGCCGGCTGCTGTTCGGCACCGTCAACTCGCTCACCGAGTGGTACCGCCCCGGCGGTGACCTCTCCGCCGACGACCTGGCCGACGCGCTCGTCACGACCACGTTCTCCGGCCTCCGGGCCCACCCGAAGGGAGCCCTCCGATGACCGCCCCGATGCTCGAGAGCTACGCGGCCGGCCGCTGGTACGCCGCCCCCGACGAGGGGACGCCGATCGCCGACGCGGTGACCGGCGAGACCGTCGTCCGGGTCAGCAGCACCGGCCTCGACGTCGCCGCGATGCTCGACCACGCCCGCACCGTCGGCGGCCCGGCGCTGCGCGAGCTGACCTTCCACCAGCGCGCCGCCCTGCTCAAGCAGCTGGGCCTGAGGCTGATGGCCGGCAAGGACGAGTTCTACGCGCTCTCCCACCGCACCGGCGCCACCGACCGCGACAGCGCGGTGGACGTCGACGGCGGCTTCGGCACCCTGCTGTCCTACGCCCGCAAGGGCCGCCGGGAGCTGCCCGACGACACCGTCGTCCTCGACGGCGCGGTCGAGCCGCTCGGCAAGCGCGGCACCTTCGCCGGCCAGCACCTGTACACGCCGCTGCGGGGTGTGCAGGTGCAGGTCAACGCGTTCAACTTCCCGGTGTGGGGCTTCCTGGAGAAGCTGGCCCCGGCCTTCCTCGCCGGCGTCCCCTCCATCGTGAAGCCGGCGTCGCCGACCGCCTACCTGACCGCGGCGGTGTTCCGGGCGATCGTCGAGAGCGGGCTGCTGCCGGAGGGGTCGGTGCAACTGCTCGCCGGCAGCCCCGCCGGCCTGCTCGACGGGCTGGCCGGGCAGGACCTCGTCGCCTTCACCGGGTCGGCCGCCACCGCCCGCAAGCTGCGCAGCCACCCGGCCGTGGTGGCGAACTCGGTGCGGTTCAACGCCGAGGCCGACAGCCTCAACTGCGCCGTCCTCGGCCCGGACGCCGCCCCGGGCACCCCCGAGTTCGGCCTGTTCGTCGACCAGCTGGTCACGGAGATGACCGTCAAGGCCGGGCAGAAGTGCACCGCCATCCGCCGCGCCCTGGTCCCCCGGGAACTGGTGGACGACGTCGTCGAGGCGGTGCGGGCGGAGCTGGCCCGCGTGGTCGTCGGCGCGCCCGGCGCCGAGGGCGTGACCATGGGCGCCCTGGTGAGCCGCGACCAGCGCGAGGAGGTGCTGCGGGCGGTCAAGGCGCTGCGCGGCGTCGCCGAGCTGGTGTCCGGCGACCCCGAGCGGTTCGACGTGGTCGGCGCCGATCGCGACCGGGGCGCGTTCCTCCCGCCGATGCTGCTGCGCTGCGACGACCTCGCGGCCGGGGAGCCGCACGACGTGGAGGCGTTCGGCCCGGTGAGCACCGTGCTCCCGTACGACGGCGTGGCCCAGGCCGTCGAGCTCGCCGTCCGCGGGCAGGGCAGCCTGGTCGGCTCGATCGTCACCCACGACGAGGCGGTGGCGCGGGAGTTCGTGCTCGGTGCCGCGCACGCCCACGGTCGCATCCTGGTGCTCGACCGCGACGACGCCGGGGAGAACACCGGCCACGGCTCGCCGCTGCCGGTGCTCGTGCACGGCGGTCCCGGCCGGGCCGGGGGCGGCGAGGAGCTCGGCGGCATCCGGGGCGTGCTGCACCACATGCAGCGCACCGCCGTCCAGGCCTCGCCGGACATGCTCACCGCGATCGGCCGGCGCTGGATGACCGGCGCCCGCCGCACCGACGACGGCGTGCACCCGTTCCGCAAGTCGCTGGCCGAGCTGCGCATCGGCGACTCGGTGACCGCGGGGCCGCGCGCGGTGACGCTCGAGGACATCGAGCACTTCGCCGAGTTCACCGGCGACACCTTCTACGCGCACATGGACGAGGCGGCGGCCGCGGCCAACCCGCTGTTCGGCGGCCGCGTGGCGCACGGCTACCTCATCGTCTCCTGGGCCGCGGGCCTCTTCGTCGACCCCGACCCGGGCCCGGTGCTGGCCAACTACGGGGTCGACGACCTGCGCTTCCTCACCCCGGTCAAGCCGGGCGAGGAGCTCACGGTGACGCTGACCTGCAAGCAGATCACCCCGCGCGGGGGCGCCGACCACGGCGAGGTCCGCTGGGACGCCGTCGTGGTCGACTCCCAGGGCAAGCCGGTGGCGACCTACGACGTCCTCACGATGGTCGCCAAGATCTGGCCCCCGTCGGCCTGACCGGAGTGCCCCGTGCGGGGAAACCTCGCACGGGGCACTCCGTCAGGCGGTCCAGCGGATCGGGAGGCGCTTGACGCCGCGCTGGAAGTTCGACCGCAGCAGCACCGGGGGGCCGTCGAGCTCGATCGAGGACGTCCGGCGCAGCAGCGCGGCGAACAGCGCCCGCATCTGCGCCCGGGCCAGCTGCGCGCCCAGGCAGAAGTGCGGCCCGTGGCCGAAGGCCAGCTGGGGGTTCGGCGCACGGCGGACGTCGAAGGCGTCGGGGTCGGCGAACACCGCCTCGTCCCGGTTGGCCGAGGTGAACGACACGACCACCTTGTCGCCGGCCCGCACCCGCGCGCCGCCCAGCTCGGTGTCGCGGGTGGCTGTCCGGCGGAACACCATCACCGGCGTCCACCAGCGCAGCATCTCCTCGACCGCGCCGGGCAGCAGCGACGGGTCGGCCCGGACGGCGGCCAGCGCCTCCGGGTGCTCCAGCAGCGCGACGAGCCCGCCGGGCAGGCCGTTGCGCAGCGTCTCGTTCCCCGCCACGGCGAACAGCCAGAACATGTTCTCGAACTCGGCGTCGCTGACCCGCCCACCGCCCTCGTCGACCTGTGCCAGCAGGATCGACATGACGTCGTCGCCGGGGGAGCGGCGCTTCTCCTCGGCCAGCAGCCGGGCGTAGGCGTAGAGGTCGGGCATGCCGGCCCGGGTGCGCGGATCGGGCATCCGCCCGTCGGGGCCGGGCGCCGGCCGCAGCGCCAGCGCCTCGCGGGCCATCGGCGTCCCGCCGGTGCCGTCGAAGGCCGCCGAGGTCGCGTAGTCCGGGTCCTGCCAGCCGATCACCCGGTTGGACCAGTCGAACATCAGCCAGCGGTCCTCGGCCGGCACGCCGAGGACGTCGGCGAGCGTGAGCAGCGGCAGGTCGGCGGCGACGTCCTTGGCGAAGTCGCACCGGCCCTCGCCGAGCCCGCCGGTCATGCGCGCCACCAGCCCGTCCGCGGTCGCCTCGATGGCGGCGGTCAGCGCCGCCACGGCGCGCGGGGTGAACGAGCGGGAGAGCAGCCGCCGCAGCCGGGAGTGGTCCGGCGGGTCCATGTTGAGCATCATCCGGCGCACCCACCCCAGGTCCGCGGCGTCGCGGACCTGGGTGGCGCCCAGCCACGAGGAGAACATCGCCGGGTCCCGCAGCACGTCCTCGACCTCGGCGTGCCGCAGCACCAGCCAGAACCCCGGGCCGGCGGGCTGGCCGTGCAGCGCCGGCTCGTCGACCCAGGTCACCGGCCCCTCGGCCCGCAGCCGGCGCAGCAGGTCCAGCGGCGGACCCGACTCGTAGGTCGCCGGGTCGACGAGCGCGGTGGTGTCCGCCGGTCCGACGGTCATGGCCCCCCCGGGTCAGTCGTAGGTGTGGAAGCCGCGGCCGGTCTTGCGGCCGAGCTCGCCCGCGGCCACCTTGTCCCGCAGCAGCTGCGGTGGCGCGAACCGCTCGCCGAGCGTGCGGTGCAGGTACTCGGCGATGGCCAGCCGCACGTCCAGGCCGACCAGGTCGGTGGAGCGCAGCGGGCCCATCGGGTGCCGGTAGCCCAGCTCCATCGCGGTGTCGATGGCCTCGGCGTCGGCGACGCCCTCCTCGAGCATCCGGATCGCCTCCAGCCCGAGCAGCACGCCCAGCCGCGACGACGCGAAGCCGGGGGAGTCGCGCACCACGACGTCGGTCTTGCCCAGCGCCCGCACCCAGCCGCTCGCCGTCTCCGCCAGGGCGGGGTCGGTCTCCTGCGCGACCACGACCTCGACCAGCCGGGACGCCGGCACCGGGTTGAAGAAGTGCAGGCCCAGGAAGCGGGCCGGGCGCTCCAGGGCGGCGGCGAGCTCGGTGACCGAGAGCGAGCTGGTGTTGGTGGCCAGGACGGCGTCGGGGCCGGCGGCGGCCTCCGCGGCCCGCAGCACCTCGGCCTTGAGGTCGGCCCGCTCCGGGACCGCCTCGACCACGAGGCCGGTCCCGGAGCCCAGCTCGGCGGGCGAGTCCAGCAGGGCCAGCCGGCCGAGGACGTCGTCGACGTCCTCGGCCAGCTTCCCCCGGCGGGCCGCCTCCGCCAGCCCGGAGGCCACCCGCCCGCGGGCGGCCTCCGCGGCGTCCGCCCCGGCCTCCACCACGGCGACGCGCGCCCCCGCGGCGAGGAAGGCCTGCGCGATGCCGGCGCCCATGCGGCCGCCGCCGATCACGCCGACCCGGGACGGGAGGCTGCTCACGCGCGCCCGCCGGCCGCCCGCCCGGCCCCGGTGTGCCCGGCGGGCTCGTGGACGTCGGCGACCCGCAGGTCGGCACCGCGGGTCTCGCCGATCGCGGTGACGGCGGCGAAGGAGATCACGCAGAGGCCCATGATGTAGAGGCCGATCGAGCCCGACCAGCCGGTCGACTGGATGAGCACCTCGGCGATCATCGGCGCGAACGCCCCGCCGAGGATGGCGCCGAGCGCGTACCCGATCGAGACGCCGGAGTAGCGGACCGCGACCGGGAACATCTCCGCGTACATGGCCGACATCGGGCCGTAGGACAGGCCCAGGCCGATGGTCAGCGCGAACAGCGCGATGCCGTAGAGCCAGATGTTGCGGGTGTCGATGAGCAGGAACAGCGGGATCATCCACACGAAGACCAGCGCGTAGCCGATCTGGAAGGTGCGCAGCCGGCCGATCCGGTCCGACAGCGCCCCGCCGTAGAGGGTGAACACCAGCCAGCCGAACGAGGCGAGGGTGGTGGCCAGCAGGACCGAGGACCGCGGCATCTCCAGCGTGGTGCTGGCGTAGGCGATGAAGAAGGCGATGAGCAGGTAGCCGGCGGCGTTGTTGGCGATGAACGTCAGCGCGGAGAGCACGACCTGCTTGGTGTTGTGGCGGAACAGGTCGCGCAGCGGGGCGGAGGACTCCCGGCGGCGCTGGCGCATCTCCTCGAAGACCGGGCTCTCGTCGACCGCCCGGCGGATCAGGTAGCCGATGCCGATGAGCACCACGGAGAACAGGAACGGGATCCGCCAGCCCCACGACTCGAACTGCTCGGGGGTGGTGACGGTGGTGAGCACCCAGAGCACGCCGGTGGCCAGGATCATCCCGATCGGGACGCCGATCTGCGGGTAGGCGCCGAACAGGCCGCGCCGGTGCAGCGGGGCGTGCTCGACGCTCATCAGCGCCGCGCCGCCCCACTCGCCGCCGGCGGAGAAGCCCTGCAGCACCCGCAGCAGGATCAGCAGCACCGGGGCGAGCACACCGATCTGGCCGTAGGTGGGCAGCAGCCCGATCAGCGCGGTGGCCGCGCCCATGAGGACCAGGGTGAACACGAGCATCCGCTTGCGGCCGAGCCGGTCGCCGAGCCGGCCGGCGACGATCGCCCCGAGCGGGCGGAACAGGAAGCTGATGCCGATGGTGGCCAGCGAGATCACCGTGGCCAGGCCGGGGGAGTCCTCGCTCACCGGGGCCAGGAACAGCGGGGCGAGCACCAGGCCGGCCGCCTGGGCGTAGATGAAGAAGTCGTACCACTCGATCGTGGTGCCGGCGAGGGTGCCGGCGAGCACCTTGCGCTCCTCCCGGCTGGTCCGTGCGCGTGCCTGCGGTGCCGTGTGCGTCGTCATCGACCGTCCCGCTGTCGTGGGGATGTGTGAAACCGACCGTTCGGTCGGTAAACCGTCGGCGGGAACCCTAGCAAGGCTGTGTCCGGCACCACAAACACCCAGCCCGGAGCCCGTTCACCCGGGACCCAGGTCGCTGGCAGGGTGCGCCCAGCATCCAGGGGCATGCTGGGGAGCTGCACCGTTCGGGAGCCGCATCGTTCGGGGCCGCATCGCTCAGGAGCCGTGGTGTGCGGAGGGAGGGCACGTGGACGACGACGGACGTCTCCTGGTCGTGATCGGCGGGCTGCCCGGCTCGGGGAAGACCACGCTGCTGCGCCGGGTGCTGGCCGAGACGCCGCCGGGCGTGGTCGGCCGGGACTCCGAGCAGGTCGCCGGCGCGCTGCGGGACGCCGGCGTGGGCCTGCCCTACGGCCTGCTGCGCCCGCTGGTCCACCTGCTGCACCGGGCGCGCGTGCTGCTCACGCTGGCCGGCCCGGCGCCGGTCGTCGTCCTCACCGACCCCTGGACCGGCCGCGGCTGGCCGGCCGCCGTCCGCGCCGTGGCCCGCTGGTCGGGGCGGCCGCTGCGGCTGGTCCTCCTCGACGTCCCGCAGCGGACCGCCGAGGACGGCCAGGCGGAGCGCCGCCGGCAGGTCTCCGCCCGTGCCATGCGCCGGCACGGCGCCGGCTGGGCGCAGGTGCTGGCGGCCGCGGGCGTCCCGGGCGCGGGCCCGGTGCTGGTGGTCGACCGGCGCGGCGCCGACGCGCTCACCCCCACCGGGCTGCTCGGCCGGGCGCCGGCGGGGCTGGCCGGGCTGTCGGCGCTCTAGCATCCCTGCGCGTGCGGCCCTTCCTGTTCCTCGGCACGCGGCCGGAGGACGACGCCGCGGACGGCGAGTACGCGGCGTTCCTCCGGCTGACCGGGCTCGACGAGGCCGGGCTGCGCCGGGTGCGGCTGGAGGCCGGGCCGCTGCCCGAGGTCGACCTCGGCGCGGTCTCCGGCGTCATCCTCGGCGGCGGGCCGTTCACGGTCAGCGACCCCGAGGGGGCCAAGTCGCCCGTCCAGCGGCGGGTCGAGGCCGACCTGCGCCGGCTGCTCGACGAGGTGGTCGCCCGCGACGTCCCGTTCCTCGGCGCCTGCTACGGCATCGGCACGCTGGGCCGGCACCAGGGCGGGGTGGTGGACCGGACGTTCGGCGAGCCGGTCTCCTGCGTGCCGGTGTCGCTGACCCCCGAGGGCCGCGCCGACCCGCTGCTGGCCGGGCTGCCCGACGTCTTCGACGCGCTGGTCGGGCACAAGGAGGCCTGCCGGGTGCTGCCGCCGTCCACCGTCCTGCTGGCCACCTCGCCGGGCTGCCCGGTGCAGCTGTTCCGGGTCGGCCGCAACGTCTACGCCACCCAGTTCCACCCGGAGCTCGACGTCGCCGGCCTGGTCACCCGCGTGCGGGTGTACCGCAACGCCGGCTACTTCCCGGCCGCGGAGGTCGAGACGGTGGTCGAGCGGGTCTCGACCGCCGTCGTCACCGAGCCCGGCCGCCTGCTCGCCACCTTCGCCGACCGCTACGCCTCCTGAGCCCGCCGGACCGGCGTCACCCCTCGGCGACCCACACCGCGCTGTCCGGGGGCAGGGCCAGGCTGCTGCCCGAGGAGCGCACCCGGGAGGTCGAGGCCAGCAGCACCCGGCCGGGGTCGGCCACCAGCCGGGTGCTGCGGCCCATGTTGACCACGCAGCGCACCGCACCGCCGGCCCCGGTGCAGCGCACGGTGAGCAGGCCGTCCTCGACGGAGACCTCCGCGGCACCCGAGCCGAGCGCCGGGTGGGCCCTGCGGAGCGCGAGCGCCCGCCGGTAGAGGGTCAGCGTGGAGCCGCCCTCGCCGGCCTGGCGGGAGACCGCGTGCCGGTCCCAGCCGGCGGGCACCGGCAGCCACGGGTCGGCGGCGCCGGTGGGGGAGAAGCCCAGCCCGGGGGCGGTGTTCCAGGGCAGCGGCACCCGGCAGCCGTCCCGGCCGGCCCGGGCCCCGCCGCTGCGGTGGAAGATCGGGTCCTGCCGCGCCGCCTCCGGCACGTGCGCCTGGGGCAGGCCGAGCTCGTCGCCGGCGTAGACGTAGGCCGAGCCGGGCAGCGCGAGCAGCAGCAGGGCCGCGGCGCGGGCGCGCGCGGTGCCCACCGCCCCGCCGCCGAAGCGGGTGACCATGCGGTCCTTGTCGTGGTTGCCCAGGACCCAGGAGACCGGCGCCCCCACCCGGCCGAAGGCGTCGAGCGCACCGGTGGCGGCCTCGGCGAAGGCCGTGGCGTCCCAGGAGGACTTCAGCAGCCGGAAGGCCAGCGACTGGTGCAGCTCGTCGGGGCGGGAGTACCGCGCCACGCGGTCGAGGTCGGCGAGGCACACCTCGCCGACGAGCATCGTGCCGGGGTACTCGTCGCAGACCGACCGCCAGCGGCGCCACACGTCGTGCACCTCGGGCTGGTCCCAGGTCATGGCCTGCTCCGGGCCGTGGCCGAAGAGGGTGGGGGAGTAGCTGCCGGGGTTGTCGCGCAGCGCGGCGTCCTTGAACAGCCCGTAGGCCACGTCGACGCGGAAACCGCTCACCCCGCGGTCCAGCCAGAAGCGCAGGGAGTCCTCGAAGTCGGCGGCGACGGCGGGGTCGCGCCAGTTGAGGTCGGGCTGCTCGGGGGAGAACAGGTGCAGGTACCAGCGGCCGTCCGGCGTCCGCGACCAGGCCGGGCCGCCGAACAGCGACCGCCAGTTGTTGGGCGGGGCCTCCGACGGCGGGGCGAAGTGGTAGCGCCCGGCCTCGGGGGAGGCCGGGTCGGCCAGCGCCCGCCGGAACCACGGGTGCTGGTCCGAGCTGTGGTTGGGGACCACGTCGAGCAGCACCCGCAGGCCCAGTGCCCGGGCGTCCTCGACGAGGGCCTCGACGTCGGCGACGTCCCCGTAGTCGGGGTCCACCGCCCGGTGGTCGACGACGTCGTAACCCCCGTCGGCCCCGCCGGACGGGTAGTGCGGGTTCACCCACACCGCGTCCACGCCGAGCCAGGCCAGGTAGGGCAGGCGGGCGCGCAGCCCGGCGAGGTCGCCGATCCCGTCCCCGTTCCCGTCGGCGAACGAGCGCAGGTAGACCTGGTAGACCACGGCGTCCCGCCACCAGGGGGACGACGGTGCGGCCGCGACCCCGGGGCGGGGAGCGGTCCGCGCGGTGGACAGCCGGCGTGTCATGCCCGCAGCATCGGCGCCCCGCCCGGCGTGTGCTGTGACGCAGGCCGCACGCAATCGCGCCGTCCCGTTGGCAGGAGTTGCCGAGCGAGCGCCCGGTCCCGGCCGCCGTCCGCGTCGGCCGGTCCGCGGCGTGATCGCCTACGCTGCGCTCCTGCGCTGCGGCGTCGCGGCGTCGCGGCGTCGCTGCGTCCGGGGGCCAGGGCCGGGCGGTGGAGACCGGGGACGGGGTGGGCGGGGTGGCGACGGAGGCATCGGGAGCCGGGGCGGGGGAGTCGGGAGCCGGGCCGGCGGAGCAGCGGGACTTCGCCGCGGGGCTGCGCGCGCTGCTCGAGTGGCTGCACGCCCCGGTCGGCGGGGTCCGCAACGAGGTCGTCGCCCTGGTGCAGGACGCCCTCGGGCCGGCCGGCCTGGAGCAGTCGGTGGTCGCCCGGCGGCTGCCGCTCTTCGAGCAGGTCAACCTCCAGGCCGCCCTGGACACCTGGACGAGGGCCGACGGGCGGAGCGTCGAGGTGCGTGGGATCGTGCTGCCCCCGCACTTCGGCGGGCTGGACCTCCAGCAGCTGGTCACCGGGGAGGCGCTGCCACCCGTGCGGCTGAGCGCGCCCACGGTGGTCGACCTGCCCGACGGGCCGGGCTCGACCCGGGCCTGCCTGAAGCTGGCCCTGCTGGTGGTCACCGACGCGGCGGGCCGCTACGTGCTGCTGGTCCAGGGACCCGACGAGCACGAGCCGCGGCTGACCGTCGAGGTGGCCGGCCTCCCGGTGGCGCGGGCGCAGGCCGTGCTCGCCGAGCTGGACCGGCTGCGCCGGGAGCTCAACGTCTACCGCGGCCGGCTGGTCGAGGTCACCCCGACGCCGATGGGCGGGGTGGAGCTGACCTTCCTGGCGCCCCCCGGGACGGCGCGCGAGGACGTCGTGCTGCCCGAACCGGTGCTGGACCGGATCGAGCAGCACGCCCTGGGGGTGGCCGAGCACCGCGACGCGCTGGCCGCCGCCGGGCAGCACCTCAAGCGCGGCCTGCTGCTGTACGGGCCGCCGGGCACCGGCAAGACCCACACCGTGCGCTACCTGCTCGGGCGGATGTCCGGCTACACCCGGCTGCTGCTGACCGGGCGGTCCCTGGGCGCCGTCGGCTCGATGGCCGAGCTGGCCCGCGACCTGCAGCCGGCGGTGGTCGTGCTCGAGGACGTGGACCTGGTCGCCGCCGACCGCTCCTTCGGCCCGGGCGCCGGCCCGGTGCTGTTCGACCTGCTCGACGCGATGGACGGCGCCGCCCCGGACGCCGACCTGCTGTTCGTGCTCACCACCAACCGGGCCGACCTGCTCGAGCCGGCGCTGGCCGCCCGGCCGGGCCGCGTCGACGTCGCCGTCGAGGTCGACCTGCCCGACGCCGCCGCCCGGCGCCGGCTGCTGGACCTCTACGGCTCCGGTGTCCCCCTGCGGGTCTCGGACGCCGACCTGGCCGCGGCCGTCGAGCGCAGCGACGGCGTCACCGCCTCGTTCCTCAAGGAGCTGCTGCGGCGGGCGGTGCTGGAGGCTCTGCGCGAGCAGGCGCCGCTCACCGCGGTGACCGGCCGCCACCTGTCCCGCGCGCTCGACGACCTGCTGGACTCCACCCAGCAGGTGACCCGCACCCTGCTGGGCGTGGGCGTCGACCCGGCCGACCTGCCCGCGGGGGTGCCGGAGCCGACCCCCGGCGTGGCGTGGACCTCGGTGCGGCGCTTCCGGGGCGGCTACCGCCCCTGAGCCACCAGCACGACGACCAGCGTGCGCGGGCCGTGCACGCCCTCGACCCGCTGCAGCTCGATGTCGCTGGTGGCCGAGGGGCCGCTGATCATCGTCAGCGGGGCGCGGGGGTCGAGGCGGGCGAGGCCCTCCGGCACCCCGCCGACCACCTGGTCGGGCTCGACGACGCAGACCAGGCAGTCGGGCAGCAGGGACAGCGCCCGGCGGCCGGAGCACGGAGAGCCGTCGAGCACCAGGGTGCCGGTCTCGGCGATCGCGACCGCCACGCCGGTGAGGGTGGCGGCGAAGGCGGTGAGGTCGGCGGCGGGGCGGCCGTCGTCCTCGGCCGAGCCGCCCGGTCGCCAGGCGGCCGGGACACCGGGGGCGACCACGACGTCGGCCGGGGACCACCCGCCGCCCAGCCCGGTGTCCAGCGCGGCGGCCACGGTGGCCGGGACGTCGTCCGCGGAGCAGCGCAGCACGGTGGCCCGGTAGTCCTCCAGCCGGTCGGTGAGGACGTCGAGCAGCGCGCCGGCCGGCCGGTCGTCGGTGGTGCGGTAGCCGCGGGGGACCTCGACCTCCGGGCGCCGGTCGCCGAGCGCGGTGCGGATGCGGGCGAGCACCTCCTCGCGCGCGGTCATGCGCCGTGCTCCCGGGTCCACTGCTGCACGAACGACCGCGCCGGCGGGGTGGGCAGGTCGCGGGTGCGGGTCCAGGCGCTCGCCGGCGGGGGCAGCGCGGCCGGCAGCGTGGGCCGGCCGCGGGCCAGGAACCGGCCCAGCCCGGCGGCGCGCTGGGCGGCCCGCCACAGCCGGGGGTGGGACATGGCCCTGGCCAGCGCGCGGAAGGCGACCGCCTCCGGGGTGGGGCGCCGCCTCTCCCGGGCGACGGCTTCGACGTGCTCGGCGCGCAGGTGCACCAGGATCTGCGGGATGTCGATGGCCACCGGGCAGGCGTCGAAGCAGGCCCCGCACAGCGAGCTCGCGTAGGGAAGGGAGGCGTTGTCCTCGACGCCGGTGAGCTGCGGGGAGAGCACGGCGCCGATCGGGCCGGGGTAGACCGAGCCGTAGGCGTGCCCGCCGGTGCGCTCGTAGACCGGGCAGACGTTGAGGCAGGCCGAGCAGCGGATGCAGTGCAGTGCCTCCCGGCCGGTCTCGTCGGCGAGCACCGCCGTCCGCCCGTTGTCCAGCAGCACGAGGTGGAACTCCTGCGGGCCGTCGCCGGGGGTGACCCCGGTCCACAGCGAGGTGTAGGGGTTCATCCGCTCACCGGTGGAGCTCCTCGGCAGCAGCTGGAGGAAGACCTCCAGGTCCCGCCAGGTCGGCACGAGCTTCTCGATGCCCATGACGGTGACCAGGGTGTCGGGGAGGGTGAGGCACATCCGGCCGTTGCCCTCGCTCTCGACGACGGCGAGGGTGCCGGTCTCGGCGACGGCGAAGTTGGCGCCGCTGACGGCGACCTTCGCCCGCAGGAACCGCTCGCGCAGGTGGGCGCGGGCGGCCATGGCCAGCCGCCGCGGGTCGTCGGTGAGGTCGCCCGCGCCGCCCGGGCCGGCGAACTGCGGCATGGTCCGGGCGAAGATCTCGCGGATCTCGGCGCGGTTCTTGTGGATGGCCGGCACCAGGATGTGGGAGGGGGTGTCCTCGCCGAGCTGCACGATCAGCTCGGCGAGGTCGGTCTCGTGCGCGGTGATGCCGGCGGCGTCCAGTGCCTCGTTGAGGCCGATCTCCTGGGTGGCCATCGACTTGACCTTGACCACCTCACCCGAGCCGGTGGCCCGGACCAGCCCGGTGACGATCCGGTTGGCCTCGGCGGCGTCGCGGGCCCAGTGCACCACCCCGCCGCGCTCGGTGACCCGGGCCTCCAGGGCCAGCAGGTGCTCGTCGAGGCGGGCCATGGTGGCCCGTTTGATGCCCGCGCCGGCCTGGCGGAGGGACTCCCAGTCGGGCACCTCGCCGACGACCGCGGCCCGCTTGGCGCGGATGGTGGCGGTGGCGTGGCCGAGGTTGGCGCGCAGCTGGCCGTCGCGCAGCGCGTCGCGGGCGGCGGCGGGGAAGGGGCGGTCGCCGCGCAGGTGCCCCACACCCGCCGGGGCGGTGGGGAGGGTGGGCCGTCGGGCGGTCGGCGGGGCCGGCATCCCGAGGTGGACGGCGCTCACGCCCGCACCGCCGGCGCCGTGGCCTGCTGCGGGCCGACGGCCTGCTCGGTGGAGGCGAGGACCTCGGCCAGGTGCACCGTCCGGGTGCCCGAGCGCAGCCGGGACAGCCCGCCGCCGATGTGCAGCAGGCAGGAGGCGTCCCCGGCGGTGCACACCTCGGCCCGGGTGGAGAGCACGTTCGCCATCTTGTCGGTGAGCATGGCCGTCGAGGTGTCGGCGTTCTTCACCGCGAAGGTCCCGCCGAAACCGCAGCAGGACTCCGCTCCCGGCAGCTCGACCAGCTCCAGCCCGCGGACGGCGCGCAGCAGCGCGAGCGGCCGGTCCCCGACCCGTAGCAGCCGCAGCGAGTGGCAGGTCGGGTGGTAGGTGACCCGGTGCGGGTAGTAGGCGCCGACGTCGACGACGCCGAGGACGTCGACCAGGAACTGCGACAGCTCGTACGTCCGCCCGGCCAGCGCCTCGGCGTCGGCGGCCAGCCCGTGCTCGCCGGCCCGGCGCAGCACCGCCGCCTGCTGGTGGTGGACCGAGGCCACGCACGACCCGGACGGCGCCACCACCGCCTCCACCCCCGACGACAGCGCGTCGGCGAAGGCGCGCACGTGGTTGGCGACCACCGGCACCGCCTCCCGCCGGTAGCCGGTGTTGACGTGCATCTGCCCGCAGCAGGCCTGCCCCGGCGGGACGACGACCTCGTGGCCCAGCCGCTGCAGCAGCCGCGCCGTGGCCATCGCCACCTGCGGCACCACCGTGTCCACCAGGCAGGTGGCGAACAGCGCGACCCTCATCCGGCCCCCTCCCGGTCGGTCCCCGGCATCGTCGGCCATGGGTGGCGACGTGTCGAGGCAGCCCGCCCGCGCGGCCCGCGGAGGGGCACCGGTCCCGGCGTCCCGACCCGACCGGCGGCCGGGGGCGGCCGCCCCTAGCCTGGCCGCATGGTCCCCCGGATGCCGTTCGGCGCCACCGGTCACGAGTCCAGCCGCGTGGTCTTCGGCGCCGCGGCGCTGGCGTCGGTCGCCAAGGCCGACGCCGACCGCACGCTCGACGTGCTGCTCGAGCACGGGGTCAACCACATCGACGTCGCGGCGAGCTACGGCGACGCCGAGCTGCGGATCGCCAGCTGGCTCCGGCGGCACCCCGGCACCTTCTTCCTCGCCACGAAGACCGGGGAGCGCGGCTACCGGGCCGCCCGGGAGGAGATCCGGCGGTCGCTGGACCGGCTCGGGGTCGACCGGGTGGACCTCCTGCAGCTGCACAACCTGGTCGACGTCATCGAGTGGGAGACCGCGCTGGGCGCCGGCGGCGCGCTCGAGGCGGCCGTGGAGGCGCGCGAGGAGGGGCTGGTCCGGTTCATCGGCGTGACCGGGCACGGGTTGTCGGTGCCGGAGGTGCACCGGCGCAGCCTCGAGCGCTTCCCGTTCGACTCGGTGCTGCTGCCCTACAACCACGTGCAGATGCAGGACGAGCGCTATGCCGACCGGTTCGAGTCGCTCGCCGCGGTCTGCGCCGAGCGCGGGGTGGCGCTGCAGACCATCAAGGGCCTCGCCCGCCGCCGCTGGGACGGCCGCGCGGCCACGGCGGCGACCTGGTACGAGCCGCTGCGGGAGCAGGCCGACATCGACCTCGCCGTGCACTGGGTGCTGGGCCGCCCGGAGGCCTTCCTGCTCAGCACCGGGGACGTCGACGTCCTGCCCCGGCTGCTCGACGCGGCCGAGCGCTTCGAGCGGCGTCCCTCCGACGCGGAGATGGCCGCCCTCGCCGATCGGCAGGAGGCCACCCCGCTGTTCGTGTAGCCGCTGCCCGTCCAGGTCCGGCACCCGGTTACCGGGCCGGGGCTCCCGCGCGGGCCCGCCGCCGGGCAGACTTCTGGCGGGGCGAGGGGCCGCGCGGCCCCCGGAGGAGGCGTGATGGTCCGGGCGGCGACCGGTCCGGACGGCGGGCTGCGGATGGGGACCCCGCGGGGCCGCTGGGTGCTGTTCACCACCGTGCTGGGTTCGAGCCTGGCGATGCTCGACGCGACGGTGGTCAACGTGGCCCTGGAGCGGATCGGCGAGGACCTGGACGCCGGCTTCTCCGGGCTGCAGTGGACGGTCAACGCCTACACCCTCACCCTGGCCTCGCTCATCCTCCTCGGCGGCTCGCTCGGCGACCGGCTGGGGCGGCGCCGGGTCTTCCTCGTCGGGGTCGTCTGGTTCGCGGCGGCCTCGCTGCTGTGCGGGCTGGCCCCGAACATCACCACGCTGGTGGTGGCCCGGGCGCTGCAGGGCGTCGGGGGCGCGCTGCTGACCCCCGGCAGCCTGGCGATCATCTCGGCCTCGTTCCACGGGTCGGACCGGGCCGCCGCGGTCGGGGCCTGGTCGGGGCTGTCCGGGGTGGCCGGGGCCGTGGGTCCTTTCGTCGGCGGGTGGCTGGTCGAGTGGAGCTGGCGGGCGGTGTTCCTCGTCAACCTGCCGCTGGCGGCGGTCATCGTCGTCGTGGCCGCCCGGCACGTGCCCGAGTCCCGCGACCCGGAGGCCGTCGGGAAGCTGGACTGGGCCGGGACGGTCCTGGTCGCCGTCGGCCTCGGCGGCCTCACCTTCGGGCTGACCGCGGCGGGGGAGGCCGGGGGCGGGGCCGGGTACCTGCTGTGGATCGCGCTCGGGCTGGTGGCGCTCGCCTCGTTCGCGCTGGTCCAGCGGCGCGCGGCGGCCCCGCTGGTGCCGCCGCAGCTGTTCGGCAACCCGCAGTTCACCGCCGCCAACGGCGTGACGCTGCTGGTGTACGCAGCGCTGGGGGCGATCTTCGTCCTGCTGGTGCTGCACCTGCAGGTGGTCCCGGGCTTCTCCCCGCTCGTCGCCGGGACCGCGCTGCTCCCGGTCACCGTGCTGATGCTGCTGTTCTCGGCGCGCGCGGGCGCGCTGGCGCAGCGGATCGGGCCGCGGGCCCTGCTGACCGCCGGGCCGCTGGTCGCCGCCGCGGGGGTGCTGCTCATGGCGCGCATCGACGAGGACGCCGGCTACCTCACCGAGGTGCTGCCCGCGGCGGTGCTGTTCGGCGCCGGGCTGACGCTCCTGGTCGCCCCGCTGACCGCGACCGTGCTCGACTCCGCGTCGGACCGCCACGCCGGGATCGCCTCGGGGGTCAACAACGCCGTCGCCCGGGCCGCCTCCCTGCTCGCCGTCGCCGTGGTGCCGGTCGCGGCCGGCATCGGCGGGGACGACTACACCGACCCGGACCTCTTCGCCGCCGGCTTCCGGACGGCGATGCTCATCTGCGCCGGGCTGCTGGTGGCCGGCGCGGTCCTCGCGCTGATCTGGGTCCGGCGCCCGCTGGTCGCGGAGGGGGCCGGGGAGAGGGCGGCCGCCGCGGAGGAGCCGGCCGCGCGGGAGCGGCTGCACCTCGAGGAGTGCATGCACTGCGCCGTCACCGGGCCCCAGCTCTACCCGGTCGACGCGACCACCCGGGAGGGGACCCGATGACGGCCACCGCCACCGGCCGGTCCGCGCCCGGGGGCTCGGGCCTGCTCGCCCGCGTCGCGCCGCTGCGCCGGCGGCTGCGCACCGAGGCCGGCGGCGCCGGCCTGCTGCTGCTCGCGACCGTCGTGGCCGTGCTGTGGGCCAACTCCCCGTTCGGCGACAGCTACGACGGCTTCTGGCACACCGAGTTCGCCGTCCGCGTGGGCGGCGCCGAGCTGTCGCTGGACCTGCAGCACTGGGTCAACGACGGCCTGATGGTGTTCTTCTTCTTCGTCGTGGGGCTGGAGATCAAGCGCGAGCTCGTCATGGGTGAGCTCACCGACCGGCGGCGGGCGGCGGTGCCGGCGGTGGCCGCGGTGGCCGGGCTCGTGGTGCCGGCGCTGGTCTACGTGGCCTTCACCCTGGGGGACGAGGCGGTGACCGCGTGGGGGGTGGTCATCTCCACGGACACCGCCTTCCTGCTGGGCGTCCTGGCGCTGGTCGGACCGGCCTGCCCGGCCCAGCTGCGGGTGTTCCTGCTGACCCTGGCCATCGCCGACGACGTCGGGGCGCTGAGCGTGATCGCGCTGTTCTACACCGACGACCTCCAGCTGGCGCCGCTGGCGCTGGCCGTCGCCGGCCTGGCGCTCATGGTGGGGCTGCGGTACCTGCGGGTCTGGCGCGGGCCGGCCTACCTCGTGCTCGGGGTGGCGGTGTGGGTGTTCATGTACCTCTCCGGCGTGCACCCCACGCTCGCCGGGGTGGTCATCGCGCTGTTCACCCCCGCCTACCCCGCCCGCCGCGACGAGGTGGCGGCCGCAGCCCGGCTCGCCCGCGCCTACCAGCAGTCGCCCAACCCCGAGTACGCGCGGCTGGCCCGGCTGTCGATCGACCGCTCGGTGTCGGCCAGCGAGCGGCTGCAGCAGCTGTGGCAGCCGTGGACGAGCTTCGTCATCGTCCCGGTGTTCGCCCTGGCCAACGCCGGCGTGAGCCTGTCGGCGCAGACCCTGTCCGAGGCGGCGACCTCGCCGATCACCCTCGGCGTCGTCGCCGGGCTGGTGCTGGGCAAGCTCTTCGGCATCCTGCTCGGAACCGGCCTGGCCGTGCGGCTGCGGATGGGGGAGCTGGCCCCCGGCCTCGGCGCCTTCCAGGTCGCCGGTGGCGCCGCGCTGTCGGGCATCGGGTTCACGATCTCGCTGTTCATCGTCGACCTCGCCTTCACCGACGAGGCGCGGGCCGACCAGGCGCGGGTCGGCGTCCTCGCCGCCTCGCTGCTCGCCGCGCTGCTGGGCTGGGCGCTGTTCCGCCTCGGCGACCGGCGCCGGCCCGAGGGGGGCGCGGGCCGCCCGCTGCTGCTCGACCCGCCGGTGGACCCGGCCCGCGACCACGTCCGCGGCCCGGTCGACGCGCCCCTCACCCTGGTCGAGTACGGCGACTTCGAGTGCCCGTTCTGCGGCCGGGCCACCGGCACGGTCGAGGAGCTGCTCGAGCGCTTCGGCCCGCGGCTGCGCTACGTGTTCCGGCACGTCCCGCTGGTCGACGTCCACCCGCACGCGCAGCTGGCCGCCGAGGCCGCCGAGGCCGCGGCGGCACAGGGCCGGTTCTGGGAGATGCACGACCGGCTCTTCGCCGAGCAGGACCGGCTCACCGCCCCCGACCTGCTGCAGTACGCGGCGGCGCTCGGGCTGGACGTGCAGCGCTTCGCCCACGACCTCGGCTCCGGCCGCTACGCCCGCCGGGTGGAGGAGGACGTCGAGTCCGCCGAGGCCGGCGGCGTCGAGGGGACGCCGACCTTCTTCGTCGGCGGACGGCGGCACGCCGGCCCGCACGACACCGAGTCGCTGGCCGCGGCCCTGCTGGCCACCCCGGAGGCCGAGGACCTCCCGCCGGCCGAGCGGGCCGCCGCCGACCCGCGGGTGCTGCCGGCGGTCGGCCCGCGCCGCGACCCCGTGCCGTCGCCCCGCGAGGAGGGGGAGTCGCCCCGCGAGGAGGGGGAGTCGCCCCGCGAGGAGGGGGAGTCGCCCCGCGAGGAGGAGCCGGTCCCCCCGGTTCCCCGTGACCTGCCGGAGACCCCCGACCGGGACGGCGCCTTCCCCCGGCTGGACGACGACCAGCTCGCCCTGCTCGCCCGGTACGGGACCCGCCGGGAGATCGAGCCCGGGGACACGCTCTTCCGCGCCGGCGACCCCGGGTACGAGTTCCAGGTCGTGCTCTCCGGCGCGGTCGCCGTCGTGGACGACCTCGGCCGGCCGGGCCAGCGGGTCGTCTCCGTGCACGGGCCCGGCCGCTTCCTCGGCGAGCTGGACCTCTTCAGCGACGAGCCGGTGTCCCTCACGGCGCTGGTGCTCCGCGGTGGCGCGGCCATCGGCGTCCCCGACGACCGGATGCGCGAGGTCTTCACCGCCGACCCGGCGCTCAAGGAGCTGGTGCTGCGGGCCTTCCTGGTCCGCCGCTCGCGGCTGCTGGAGCTGGCCGCCGACCTCCGCATCGTGGGCCGTGCCGGTACGGCCGACACCGAGCGGCTCCGGGAGTTCGCCCGCGCCCGGCGGCTGTCGACGGCGTTCGTCGAGCTCGACGGCTCGGCCGAGCACGCCGACCTGCTCGCCGAGCTCGGGGTCACCGAGGCCGACCTGCCGGTGGTGGTGTGGCGCCGGGGCCGCGTGCTGCGCAACCCCAGCGACGCGGAGGTGGCCGCGGCGGTCGAGGCGGGGGGCTGAACCGGCTCAGCCCGCGGTCGAGCCGGTCAGCTCGACCTCCGCCCGCAGGTCCCGGCGCAGCCGCCGGTCGAGCACCGCGCGCAGCAGCCAGCGGGCCGTCCAGGCCGGGGTCCGCACCGTCGGGGCCGGCAGCCGGTCGGGGGCGCGCAGGGTGAACCGCGGGACGGCGCCCCGGTCGACGGCGGGTGCGAGGACGGTGCGGGCCACCACGGTCTCGGCGTCCGCCTCCTGCTGGAGCGGCGCTCCGGGCGCGGGCGGCACGTGCTCGGCGAGCACCAGCTCGACCCGCAGGCCCCGGGCGGTGCCGCCCGGGGCGACCGGCACGGCGCCGGAGACGAGCGCCCCGCCGGTCAGCCGCCCGGCCGCGCCGTCCACCCGCAGGTCGTCGATCCGCAGGCCGCCGCCCCGCAGGCCCGCCGGCGCGTCCCCGGGAGCACGGTCCCCGGGGGCCGGCACGCGCAGCGGCTCGTCCAGCACGGCGTCCCGGGCGCCGTCCACCCGGACGCGGGCCCGCAGGCGCCACCCCTGCTGGACGAGCCGGCCGTCGACGGTGGCGGCACCCGCCGTCGGGACCAGGAGATCGGCGGGGACGTCCCGGTGCTCCCCGGCGGCCAGCCGGCCGGAGAGGGGGAGAGGTGCCGTGTCCTCGACGGTGCTGCAGCGCTCCCCGACGGTGTGCCGGTGCCCGGTCCACGTCACGCTGCCCCGGGTGAGGGTCAGGTCGCGGACGAGCTCGACCACACCCCCGGTCACGACGGCGTCCCGGTCGGCGGTCGCCCGCACCACCAGCGGGACGGGGTCTCCCTGGGGCACCGCGGCGGGAGCGGCGCGGAACGTCAGCCGCAGGGGGCAGGTGAGCACGTCGAGCACCCCGGCCACGCTGCCCGTCCGGCGCGGGGGAGGTCAGGGTCCTGCGACCCGCGGTGCCGCGTCGTCCGGCCCGGTGCGCCGGGTCAGTCGGCCGGTGGCAGCACCCGGGGCACGAACACCTCGTCGACCGGGCGGGGCCCGACGTACTGCCGGCAGGTGCAGGCCACCCAGGTGTGCCCGGCCCAGCGCCCGCGCTTGTCGTAGCTGTCGCGGCGCAGCTCGGCGTAGCAGGTGTTGCTCTCGCGGTCGTGCTGGGACAGGGGGTGGCCGCAGCCGCAGATCGGCGTCAGCTGCGGGGGAGGGGCGGGGGGCCGTCGCCGTCCGACGCGCCCGGCCGCGAAGCCGACGGCGAGCAGCGCCGCGCCGACGAGCAGACTGACTGGTTCCACCGCTGTCCCTCCCGGTCCGTGCACCCAGAACGGTAGCGCGGACCGGGAGCGGACGACGTCGCCCCGCTCAGCCCTGACCGCGTCCGGTGACGGCATCACGCATGCGGTCGAACAGCCCGGCAACGGGGCCGGTGGCCAGCCGGGCGCCCTTCTCGTGCGGGACCGAGGGGTGCGGGCGGGTGGGCGCGACCGTCTTGACCCGCTCCACCTGCTGGGCCATGTCGACGAGCTCGTCCTCCGAGAAGACGGTGCGCATGTGCGGGAACATCTGCCCCTCCTCCTCGGCGACGTGCTCCCGGATCTCCCGCATCAGCGTCTCGAGGTGCCGGTCGAAGGCCGGGTCGTCGGGGTCCATGCCGTCGAGGGCCTTCATGGTCTCCTCGGCCTCGCCGTGCTCGTGCTTGGCCCGCTCGGCCTCCTCGGCGCTGACCTTCTCCTGCACCTTCGGGTAGACCTGGGTCTCCTCGGCGACCGAGTGGCGCACCAGCTCGATGACCACCTGGTCGACGAGTTCCTTGCGGCGGCTCTTCGCGGCCTCGCCGGTCTGGCCGCGCAGCCCCTCCAGCTCGACGAACACCGACTCCACCTCGCGGTGGTCGTGGGTCAGCACCTCGATGACGTCCCGGCGGGTCTCGGTCATGGCGATCTCCTCGTCGTCGGCTGGTCCGCGGGACGCGTCCCTCTGCCCGGGTGCCGCCCCGCTGGTGGTGACGTACCCACCCATCCCCGGGGACGGGCCCCCGCACACATCCGGCCCGCGCCGATCCGCATCCCCGCCCCGGCCGTTTGGCCCGCTGCGCACCGGGCAGGAGATCAGGGTCACAGGAGGTGGACAGTGAAGTCCTACGCCGTGGGGTTCGCCCGCCCGGACAGGTGGTCCAAGGGCGATCCCCGAGGGAACGACCGGCCGTGGCACGCCGTCGAGGCGCACCGACCGAGCGACGAGCTCGACGGGGAGGTCGAGCTCGCCGTCTGCGGGGCGATCGTGCAGGTCTGGGGGTCCCAGCGCTGGGACCGCATCGGTGCGGGGACCAGCGCCTGCCCCGAGTGCCGGCAGCGCACCGGCCTGGTCCGCGAGCTGAGCCGGGCCGGCTGAGCGCGGCGCTCCCGTCAGCGGGCGGGGCGCCGCCCCGAGATCGCCGACAACCCGGTGATCTCCCGCCCCACGATGAGCGCCTGCACCGAGTCGGTGCCCTCGAACGTGTAGATCGCCTCGATGTCGGCGTGGTGGCGCGCCACGTGGTGCTCGAGCAGGATGCCGTCGCCGCCGAGGACGTCGCGGGCCTCGGCCACGACGGCGCGCGCCCGGGCGGCGCAGTGCCGCTTGGCCAGGGAGGCCATCGCGGGGGTCATCCGCCCGGCGTCGGCGAGCGTCGACAGCCGCCAGCACATCAGCTGCATCGTGGTGATGTCGGCCAGCATCCGGGCCAGCTTCTCCTGGACGAGCTGGTAGCCGGCGATCGGCTGGCCGAACTGCTCGCGGCGCAGGGCGTGCGCCAGGGCCAGCTCGTAGGAGGCGGTGGCCAGCCCGAGCGCGCGCCAGGCGACGGTGTAGCGGGTGCGGTCGAGCACCTGGGAGACGTCCTTGAAGGACGCGCAGTTGGCCAGACGGTTCTCCGCCGGCACCCGCACCCCGTCGAGGGTCAGCTCGGCCTGCCATACGGCCCGCAGGGCGGTCTTGCCCGTCATCACGGTCGCCGAGAAGCCCGGCGTCCCCTTCTCGACGACGTAGCCGCCGACCGCGCCGTCCTCGCCCCGGGCCCAGATGATCACCAGGTCGGCGATCGACCCGTTGCCGATCCACTTCTTCCGACCGTCGAGGACGTAGCCGTCGCCGTCCCGCCGGGCCGACGTCTCCAGCGCGACGGCGTCGGAGCCGTGCTGCGGCTCGGTGAGCCCGAAGGCGCCGATCAGCTCCATCCGGGCCATCGCCGGCAGCCACCGCTCGCGCTGCTCCTCGTCGCCCAGGAGCGCGATCGACTGCATGGCGAGGAAGCTGTGCACCCCGTTGAACGTGCCGATGCTGCCGTCGGCGCGGGCCAGCTCGGCGGCCACCAGCCCCGCGGCCACGGCGCTCATCCCCGGCGAGCCGTACCCCTGGACCGTGCCGCCGGCGATGCCGAGCTCGGCGAACCTGGGCACCAGGTCGAACGGGAACTCCGCCCGCTCCCACCAGTCGTTGACGTACGGCGTCACCTCCCGCGCGCAGAAGGCCCGGACCCGGTCGCGGATCTCGACCTCCTCCGGCGAGAGGAGGTCCTCGAAGGCGTAGAAGTCCGGGCTCGGCTCGCTCACGCACCCGACGCTACGACCGGGCGCGCCCCGCCGCCCGTCGCAGCGGCCGGCCGGCGCCCCGGCCGCGGTAGCGTCCCCCGGTCGCCGTCCGTGGGGGTGCCCGTGCCGTTCCTGCTGCAGCGGCTGCTGCGCACCGTGCGGCTGCGGCTGACGGGGTGGCGGCTGCCCCTGGCGGTGGCGCTGGCGGTCTTCCTCTCCAGCTGGCTGGCCATGGCGCTGGTCGAGCCGGCCGGCAGCGCGATCGTCCGGCCGGACACCTACTGGTGGTACTTCGTCATCACCGCCGCCACCGTCGGGTACGGCGACGTCTTCCCGGCCTCCCTCGGCGGCCGCGTCGTCGGCGCCTACGTCGTGGTCGGCGGCATCGTCACGCTCACCCTGCTGTTCACCGAGCTGGCCTCCGCGTTGCAGTCGGTGCGGGGCCGACGCCTGAGGGGGCTGGTCGACCTGGACCTCACCGACCACGTCGTGCTGCTGGGCTACACGCCCGGCCGCACCGGCCGGATCATCGCCGAGCTCACCGCCGAGGCCGGCACCCGGGTGGTGCTGTGCGCCTGGGACGACGTGGCCGAGGACCCCCTCCCGGAGCGGACCGAGGTGCACTTCGTGCGGGGCGACCTCACCTCCGAGGACGTCATGGAGCGCGCGGCGGTGGCCGGGGCCCGGACGGCGGTCGTCGACGCCCGGGACGACAACGAGACCCTCGCCGTCGCGCTGGCCGTGGTGCACGCCAACCCCGGCATCCACCTGGTGGCCGCGCTGCGCGACCTGTCCCGGCTGTCGGTGCTGCGCTACGTCTCCCCGACGGTGCAGGCGGTGCAGTGGCACATGCCCTACCTGCTGACCGAGGAGGCCACCGACCCGGGGATCGCGCAGGTCTACAACGACCTGATGACCAGCGGTGGGCACGGCAACACCTACTCCGCGCGCGTGCCGGCGGGCTTCCCGCACACCACGTTCGGGGCCTGCCAGACGTGGTTCGGGCAGACCTTCGGGGCGACCGTGCTGGCGCTGCGCACGGCGGAGGGGCTGACCGTCAGCCCGGCCTGGGCGGCCCCGGTGCCGGCGGGCTCCACGCTGTACTACGTGGCGCCCCGGCGGGTGGAGGCCGGCCGGCTGGCCGCCGGCCGCTGAGCGCTCGGCCGCGCCCTGCCCGCGACCGTGCCGTGCCCGCCGTGTCCTGCCCGCCGTGTCCTGCCCGCCTCCGGGCCCGGCCCTGCCCCCCGGATCCCGGCGGCCCGGCCCTCAGCCGCCGAGCAGGCCGTGGGCGTAGCCGATCTGGCCGAGGTGCTGCAGGTCGTCGGAGAGCACGCTGACCAGGCGGACGCCCAGGGTGACGGGCGGGTCCCAGCGCTCGTCGACGACCCGGTCGAGGTCGTCCTCGGTGAGCCCGCGCAGGAACGCGCCGGTCGCGGCGTGCACCGCCCCGGAGTAGCCGAGCAGCAGGTCGACCGACGGCACCCGGACGGCGGCGACCTCGTCGCGGCTCATCCCGTAGCCGGTCGCCGCGGTGTCGACCGGGAGGGCGAACCGGTCGGCCCACCCCTCGGCGGTCCACACCTGCTCGGTGCCGGCGACCTCGGCCACGTGGTCGTCCTGCACGCGCAGCAGGTGCCAGGCCAGCCAGCCGATCGGGTTGGCGTCCGGGCCGGGGCGCTGCGCGAGCCGGTCGGCGTCCAGGCCGCGCAGGGCATCGCGCAGCGTCGCGGCGACCTGCTCGTAGGCGTAGGTGAGGAGGGTCCGGCTGTCCACGGTCACCCCACCTCCGCGGCGCCGATGACCTCGCCGGCGTCGTCGAGCGCCTCGACGCGGAGGTCGTCGGCCCCCTCGGGCACCGGCAGCTCCGTCTCGAAGCCGTCCCGGGGCACCGGGTCGGCCTCGACGCCGTCGGCGACCAGCCGCCACTCGGCCACCTCGGTGGCGCCGTTCCAGCTGACGAACACCGAGTCGCCGTCCCGGACGGCGTCCGGGTCGGTCGTCGGTCGCCCGGTCCACGGTGCCCGGTCGGCCCGGTAGTTGTCGCCGCTGCCCAGCGCGGCGTCGTAGAGCAGGGTGCCGTCGGCGGCGAACTCCGACCAGAAGCCCCGCGACCCCCACCCGACGACCACGGTGCCGTCGGGCAGCTGCTGGAAGCTGCCCTGGCTGCCGGCCAGCCGGTCGTCGTCGGGCGGGAGGTACTCGGTGACCAGGGTCGTGGTGCGGGCGGTCTCGTCGAGGGCCAACCGCAGGCCCCGGGACACCGGGCCGACGTCGGGCTCGGACTGGTTGTCGAAGAGGGTCAGCGTGCCGTCGGGCTGCCGCTCGGCGTCGTGCTGCCAGGCGAACTCGGTGCCCGGGCCCATGGCGAAGTCGCTGCCCTCCCCGCCGAGGGTCCACAGCACCTCACCGGTGGTGCGGTCGAGGTCGTAGACGGCCCAGGTGTTGCGGGCCGAGACGAGCAGCGAGCCGTCGGCGTCCACGGACATGGAGTTGATGTGGAACCAGTCGAACGGGTCCTCCTCGGTGCCCTCGCCCTCACCGAGCTCGGACGCGGTCTCCTCGATGGGGACGTGGTCGCGGGCCGACCACTCGAACACGACCTCACCGGTGGCCACGTCGACCTCCTGGATGAGGTTGTCGTAGACCCAGCCGTCCTCCGGTCCGCCGAAGGCGGTGAGGTCGGCCGGCTCGGCGACGTAGGCCGGGATGAGCATGGTGCCCTCGGGCGTGAGCCGGCCCTCGTGGAAGTCGGCCTGCCCGGAGCCGACCTCACCCCCGGTGGTGACGGTCGCGACCTCCTCGTAGGAGGTGTCGACGATGCGGAACTCGCCCCAGCCGACGCCGATCTTCTGCTCGCCCTCCCACCAGGTGAGCACCGGCTCGCCCTGGTACTCCTGGATCCGGACGTCGAAGGCGCTGCCCTCGGTGGGGTGCACCCAGACCGGCTCGCCCGCGGCGTCGACGAGCAGCGGTCCGGTGTGCGGTGCGTCGTCGCCCTTGGGGCCGAGGGCGAGCACGGTGCCGTCCTCCGCGCGGGCGGTGCCGGTCACGGTGACCTGCGGCGGGGTGAGGTCCGGCCGGCTGACGAAGGTCCAGTGCGGTCCGGGCTCGGAGGCCTCCTCGTCGGCGGCCTCGGACGTGGAGCAGGCCGGCAGCAGGAGCAGACCGGCGGCGACGAGCAGCGGCGCGCGTCGGCGGGAGAGCACGTGCATGGTCACAACCACCCCAACTCGGAGGCCGCGAGCAGGAACAGACCCGCGGCGACGGCCAGCAGCACGACGATGACGACGAGCGTGGGAACCACGATCCAGCGGCGCTTGAAGCGCCACCGGCGGGTCGGTTCCCCCTCGGGCGACGTGCGAGCGGCCCCGTTCTCGGGCCGGGGCTCGCGCCCGGCCCGCCGCTCCCGGTGCCGCTCGGCGAGGTGGTGGACCTGGTCGCGGGCGTCGCGGGCCACCGTGCCCAGGGCCTGCACCGAGGCCGAGGCGAGGGTGGCGAGATCGGCGGCGTCGAAGCGCTGCACGCGCTGGCCACCCTCGTCGACCGGCGGCGGGTTCGGCGCGCCGGCCGGCGCGGGCGGTGGCGGGCGCAGCGGTGCCGGGGAGCGCCCGGCCAGCACCGCCTCCAGCTGGTCGCGCAACCCGGCCGGCGTCGGTCGCTGCCCGGGGTCCTTGGCCAGCAGCCCGAGCAGCACCGGCTCGAGGGGGCCGGCGCGGACGGCGGGCGCGGGGGGCTCGGAGACGACGGCCATGAGGGTGGCCATCGGTTCGGGCCGGGAGAAGGCCGGTCGCCCCTCGACCGCGGTCCAGAGCGTCGCCCCCAGGGACCACAGGTCCGCCGGCGGCCCGGGCCGGCCGCCGTGGGCGCGCTCGGGGGCCATGTAGGACGGCGAGCCGATGATCGCCCCGGTGGTGGTGATGCTGGACTCGCCGGTGGCCGTGGCGATGCCGAAGTCGGTGAGCAGCGCCCGGCCGTCGGGGCAGACGAGGACGTTGGCCGGCTTGACGTCGCGGTGCACGATCCCCGCGGCGTGCGCCGCCTCCAGTCCGGCGAGGACGTCGAGGCCGATCCGTGCGGCCACGTCCCAGGCGATCGGCCCGCCCTCGTCGACGACCTGCTGGAGGCTGCGGGAGGGGACGTACTCCAGCACCAGCCAGGGGCGGCCGTCCTCCTCCACCACGTCGAGGACGTGCGTGACGCAGGGGTGGTCGATGCGGGCCGCGGTCCGCGCCTCGCGGAGGGTCCGCTCCCGCAGCACCCGTCGCTCACCGTCGTCGAGGTGGACCCCGAAGGTGACCTCCTTGACCGCGACGGTGCGGTCGAGGAGCCGGTCGGCGGCCGTCCAGACGACGCCCATGCCGCCGCGGCCGACCACGTCGCGCAGCGTGTACCGACCGGCCAGGGTGCGGCCGGGTGCGGGCGGCTGGGTGGCCACGTGCGGGCGGGGCGGGCGGCGGAGGGCGGTCAGTCCCGCTCCGGGTGCTGGGCCGCGTCGCCGTCGCTCTGGGCCTCGAGCTCCGCGGCCTGCTCGGGCGTGGCCATCTCGAGGGCGATGTCCCGGGGCTCGGGGGTCTCGGGGTCCGGAGTCGTCATGGGGTCAGACTGCCGCAGACGGGACCCGCGTGCCCTGTCGTGGCCGATGGGTCCTCCGGCCCCGGGCCACGTCGACCGAGGACCCTGCCCCGCGACCGCGGCCACGGGGAGGCTGAGGGCGCCGGCGGGCGGAGGGCCTCACCGGCGGTGGGAGGCTGGACATGGACGGGGAACCGGGTACGGGACGCGGTGCGTCGGGACGGGTGGTCGTCGGCGTCGACGGGTCGGCCGGGGCGCGCGCAGCGCTGCGGTTCGCCGCCGAGGACGCCGTGCGCCGCGGCGTCCCGCTGGAGGCCGTCGCCGCCTACCGTCCGCCCGAGGCGTGGATGGACTTCTACGCGATCGGCGAGTACGAGCCGGACCGGGCCCGGGTCGCCGCGGAGGAGCAGGCGCACAGGAACGTGGCCGAGGTCCTCGGGGAGATGGCCGGGCCGGCTCCGGAGGTCCGGGTCATGGCGGTCCAGGGCGCGGCGGCCGACGTCCTGGTCGACGCGTCGACCGGTGCGGACCTGCTCGTCGTGGGCAGCCGCGGGCACGGCGGTTTCTCCAGCGTCCTGCTGGGGTCGGTGGGCATGCACTGCGTGCTGCACGCCTCCTGCCCGGTGACCGTCGTCCACTCGGCGGAGGCGCACGGGACCCGGGTCCGCCTGCGCCGCCAGCACGGGCGGGAACCGGTCTCCTGAGCGACACCCCTGCGGTAGGGGCGGCCACCCCCGCGGCGGGGGTGGATCCCCCTGTGGTGCGGGCGGCCACGCCCGCGGACGCCGCCGCGGTGGCGGCCGTGCACGCGCCGGCCGGTCGGGCGGCGTGGTCGTCCTTCCTCGGGGACGTGCTCGCCGAACCGGACGTCCCGACGTGGGCCGCGCGGGTGACCGAGCCGGGCTTCGTGGTGGCCGAGCGGTCCGGCCGCGTGGTGGCCTTCGCCCGTGCCGACGAGCAGGCCGGCGAGGTGGCCCTGCTCTACGTCGACCCCGACGAGCAGGGGCGCGGCACCGGACGCCTGCTGCTGCGGCTGGTCCTCGACCGACTGCGGGCCGCCGGCCACGCGGTGGCGCGGCTGCGCACCGAGGAGCGCAACGCCGGCCCGCGGCGCTTCTACGAGGCCGAGGGGTTCGTGCCGACCGGTGAGGTGCTCGAGCGCACCTGGCAGGGCCGGCCGCTGCGGGAGGTCTGGTACGCCCGGCCGCTGCCCTGACCGCCGCGTTCCGCCTGTGCGGTACCGCGCACGGCCGGCTCCCTTCCATCGTCCGGCTTCCGGGCACGCCGGGTGCCCGGCGCACGGGTGGGTGCGCCGGGTCGGCCGATCCGTCGGCCCCTGGCTTCGGCCGCGGGATCAGGCGGCGGTCAGGGGTGGGGCCAGGATGCGGATCTGGGTGCCGTCAGGGCGCCGGGTGCGCCAGTGCCCGTCGGGTCGGCGTTCCACCCGGAAGCCGTGGTGGACACAAGGTGCGAGTGGCGCTCGCACAGCAAGGCGCTGTTCTCCAGGGACGTCTCCCCGCCGAGGGCCCACTCGAGCAGGTGGTGGACGTCGCACCAGCCGGCCCGCGGGCCCGGGCGGCGGAGACGGTGGCGCCGAAGCCCAGCTCCGCGGCACCGGGCCGGTGCTGGGGTCGATGAGGTCGTCGGCGTCGAGGACGACGGCGACGTGCGGCTTGACCGTGCGCAGGGTGGGCAGGTGCCCGGCGGCGAGCTGGTTGTCGCAGAGCTGGACCAGGGCGTCGGCCTGCTGCTGGACCCCCGACCGGTCGTCGCCGGCGCAGCGGCCGGCCTGCCGCACCGCCTCCAGCGCGGCCTGCAGCTTCTCCCCGCCGGCGGCGTCGAGCTCGCCGCGCACGGAGATCGAGCCGTCGGCGTGGCGGACCCAGGACAGCCGGCGGCCCGCGGTGGGGTCGGGTTCGGTGCCGTCGGGGTCCAGGCCGGCCAGGTAGTGCCGCACGACCTGCACCAGGTCGGTGTGCGGGAGCCGGGCGGCGACGCCGGTGAGCAGCCGGTCGATCGCATCGAGGTCGACGCCGGAGGCCCGTGCGGCGGCGAGCTCGTCCTCCCGGGTGATCGGGGTGATCACCGCCACCGCCTCGGCCGACACCGCCCCGGCGGCGTGCGCGGCCGCGAGGGCGGGAGGTGCTCCAGCGCGCGCCCGGCGCGCACGAGCCCGGCGGCGGCGGGGGTCGACAGGCGCCCGTGCCCGCGCAGCCAGGCGGCCATGGTCGTGAGCCCGTCGAACTCCGGTGCCCCGGCCGGCTCGCCGGCGCGCACGGTGCGGGCGACCTCGGCGGCCAGCCGGTGCTGGGCGACCAGCAGCCCATCCAGCCGTTCCAGCAGTTCCGGGCCGAACGCCGAGGTCAACTCGGCCCCGGCCAGCTCGTCCAGCGCGCTCGACAGCCGCTCCACGCCGGGTCACCTCCCGCTCCCACCGCCCCGAACGTGTGTACGAGCACTACCGCACGGCGGGGCTCGCCGCGCCACGTATCCGCAGCTCAGACGGCTGTCCACACATCCATGCCAGGGGTTGACGCGGGTCCGGTCGGGTCACCACCGGGCCCGGCGGCAGGTCCTCGGCAGGGGCCGCGCAAGCGTCCAGCGCAGCGCAGCCGGCTCGGCGCGGGTGGGGCGCCGTCCACCCACGCCCGCGCCCGCGAGATTCACGCCCCCGCCGAGGAGGGACGACCGTTCAGGCCGGCGAGGCCAGCCAGCGACGGAGCACCTCGTCCTCGCGCCGCAGCACCACCAGGGCCAGCTCCCGCACCGCTGCCTCCGCCTGCCGGCCCACGAAGGGGGCGTCGACCTCGGCCTCGCCGGTGACCGTGGAGCGGGTGCCGTCGTCCACGGCCACCAGCCGCCGCTCGCCCCGGACCGTCACCGACCGGCCGAACACCTCGGCCTGCACGTCGAGCAGCCCGCGGTGCGCGCCGTCGGGCGAGCGCGTCCAGCTGCGGCGGTCGACGACGGCCACCTCCCGGCCGACGAAGCGGGCGAACACCGACGGGACGCCGGTCGTGGGGACCAGCAGGCGCACGGTGGTCCGCGGCCCGTCGGCGGACTCCTCGGCCGACACGCCCTGCAGCTGCGCCCCCAGCGCCCGGGCGACGTCGCGCAGGAAGACCTCGTCGGTGAGGACGGCCAGGACCTCGTCGGGGGAGCCGGCGAGCAGTGCGGTGTGGTCGATGGGCACGCCGCAGTGTCCGCCGAACTCCGGCCGGGCGCGCGGCGGGGGTGGCCCCCGCGGCGGGCGCGGGTCCAGCGTCCGCGCCGTGCGGCTGTTCGCCTCCCTGAACTGCGGGACGCGCTGCCCGCGCTGCGGTGGCTGGTGGCCCTCGGGTTCGAGGAGGTGCGCCGGCAGCACGGCGAACCCGGGCAGGTGCTGCACGCCGAGCTGCGCGCCGGCGACGCGGTGGTCATGGTCGCCGGCGACGACGCCGACCACCGGCGCGCCTTCCTGGTCGGCCCGGCCGACCGGCTCCGGGCCTTACCAGCTCGTGGACGACGTCGACGAGGTCCACGCCCGCGCGCCGGCCGCCGGGGGCGCGAGGTGTCCGCGCGCGCAACCCGGCCGGCCGCTGGTCCCGGCGGAACGAGGACCGCGTCGAGCGGCTGCGGGCCGCTGGCCTGCGCGGCCGCCACCACCGGCGGGTGCAGACGGCCGAGGCCGAGGCCGGCCGCCGCGCCCACCAGTGGCGGCAACCGCGGGGGGCGCTGAGGGGTCAGCCGGGCCGGACCCGCGCCGCCCAGCGGGCCACCTCGGCCGCGACCTGCGGGCCGTGCGTCAGCGGCAGGAAGTGGCCGGCGCCGGGGTAGGAGACCAGCGCGGCGTCGGGCAGCGCGGCCAGCAGCGCGCGGAGGTCCTCCTCGGGTACCTCGGGGTCGCGGGTGCCGTGCAGGACCAGCGCCGGCACGTCCAGGGTCCGGGCGAGCTCGGTCCCGTCGTGGCTGAGGCTGGCCAGCGTGGTCGCCGACAACGCCGGCGCCCGCGTGGTGAGCAGGTCGTCGCGGACGCGCTCCACCAGCTCCTCCGGCTCCCCGGGGGCGAAGCCGAACCGGCGGACCAGCCGGTTGGACACCCACGCGACCGGCCGCAGCCGCCGGCCGGCCGCCGTCCCGGCCCGCAGGGCGGCGAACCAGGCACCGTGCAGGGCGCCGGCCAGCCGCGGGGGCAGCCGGCGGGCGGGCAGGCCGGGCGCGGTGACGCGGGAGCCGCCGGACCCGACGAAGACCGCCCCGGCGTACCGCCCGGTGCCGGCCAGCCGGGCGCCGGCCAGCAGCACACCGCCCCCGAGGCTGTGCCCCACCACCAGCGCGCGGGTGCCCGGGTCGAGGCACCCCTCGAGCACCGCCAGCAGGTCCCGGCCGTGCGTCTCCAGCGTGTAGCCCGCCGCTCCGGCGTCCCCGCTGCCCCCGTGCCCGCGCAGGTCGTAGGCGATCACCCGGTGCTCCCGGGACAGCCGGGCGGCCACGTCGTCCCACCCCCGGGAGGACATGCCGAGCCCGTGGACGAGCACCACGGGCCGGGCCTCCCGGGGGCCGCGGACGGTGACCGCCAGCCGGGTCCCGTCGACGGTGGCCGGCTCGGTCACGGCGCTCCCTCCTCGCCGGACCGCAGGACGAACGTGGCGACCTGGGGCGGCGCGTTGATGCGGACCGGTGCGACGCTGAAGCCGGTGCCGCACGTGACGAACATGGCGTTGCCGGCAGCGCCGTAGTCCTCGGGTGCCCACCCGTCGGCGACGATGCGCTCCTCGCTGGTCAGCGCCAGGTAGGCCCAGCGCGGCCGGCCGGGCAGGGCGACCTGGCCGCAGTGGGTGTGCCCGGCCAGGGTCAGCGGCGCGCTGCCGGCCGGCAGTCGGTCGAAGACGGTGGGGTTGTGCATGAGCACCACCCGCGGCGCGTCGCCGGGGACCCCGGAGAACGCGGCGTCGACGTCCACCAGGTTCGGCAGGTCGGGCCCGACACCGACCACCCACAGCGCCCGCCCCGGTTCCCCGCCGGTGCCCGGCACGCGGGCCGCCTCGTTGCGCAGGACGGGGACGCCGGCGCCCTCGAGCGCCCGGGTCAGCTCGTCGGCGGCCCCGATCGCGTGGTCGTGGTTGCCGAGCACCGCGTAGGTCGGGATGCCGGCGTCCGACAGCGGAGCCAGCAGGTCGAGCAGTGCGTCGATCCGGGGGGCGATGTCCGGTTCGGTGCTGTAGAGGAAATCGCCCCCCAGCAGGGCGACGTCGGGCTCCTCCTCGGCGATGGCCTCGACCGCCCGCGCGCTCATCCCGGGGTTGCCGAACCACATGCCCAGCTGGAAGTCGGACACGACGGCCACCTCGGTGCCGTCGAGGTCCGGACCCAGCCGGGGCAGCACCACCTCGGCCCGCTCCCGGTCCAGGACGAAGCGCGGCTCGACCAGCGTCCCGTAGGCCAGCAGCAGCACGACGACGACGCCCAGGGCGAGCGCGAGCCTGCCCAGCACCCGCGTCACGGGGCAGGCACCTCCCGGCGGCGCACGCCCGCGCGCGAGCCCCGGCCGGGCGGTGCCAGCAGCAGGCGGGTGCAGGCGTACACCCACACCCCGCCGAGCACCAGCCCGGCGAGGACGTCGGTGGGGTAGTGGGCGGCCACGTAGAGCCGGCTGACCGCCACGACCGGGGCGACGACCAGCGGCAGGACCAGCACCCACCAGCGCCACCGCGAGCGGCCGTGGACGACGACCAGCGCGGCGGCGGCCCCGTACAGCGCCATCGCGGCGGCGGCGTGCCCCGAGGGCCAGCTCGCCCCGGTCGGCAGCCCCTGCGTCAGGTCGGCCACGGTGGGCCGCAGCCGACCCACCAGCTGCGCCGTGACCCAGTAGAGCAGCACCTCGCCCACCAGCGTGACGACGACGAAGACCATCGGCCGCCAGCTCGCGGCCACGGCCACCCCGAGGACCCCCAGCGCCAGGCCGCCGCCCACCACGGCGCGGGTCCCGGCCAGCGTGCCCACCGCCTCCACCACGGCGGTCAGCCCGCTGCTGCGGAACTGCACGAACCACTCGACGACCGCCCGGTCGAACCGGCCGACCCAGGTGTCGCCCAGGACCCCGGTGACCAGCAGCCCCAGGCCGCCGAGCGTGGCCACCAGGGCCGCGGCGACGGCGAGCAGGCGCAGCACGGCCTGTCGGCTGCGGGGGAGCGGGGGAACCGGCCCCGGCGCCGCGTGGGCCGCCTCCGCCGACGGGACGTCGAGCGGGTCCAGCGGCTCGTGCGCCGGTGGGTGGTGCTCGTGCTCCCAGGCGCGGAAGGACGCCGTCGTGGCCGCCAGCCAGCCGATCCCCAGCGCCCAGCCGGCGAGCACGTCCGAGACGAAGTGCACGCCCAGCGCCAGCCGGGTGAAGCCGACGGCCACGACCACCACCACGGTCGCCGCGATCAGCCAGCGCCGGGCCCGGCGGTGCACCGCGGGCAGGGCCACCAGCAGCACCACGCCCCAGGTGACCAGCGCGGTCATGGAGTGCCCGCTCGGGAAACTGGCGTTCGACGGCGTGGAGACCACGGGGGACTCGACCACCGGCCGGGCGCGGTCGACCACCGCCTTGGTGACCGGGCCGAGGACGGCCAGCCCCAGACCCGTCGTCGCCACGAACGCCGCCAGCCGCCGGCGGTCCCGGATCACGAGGACCACCGTCAGCAGCACCAGCACGAACACCGCCGTCCCGGTGCCCCCGAGGTCGGTCACCACCCGCAGGGCGGTCACCAGGAGGGGCCAGTCGCTGACCGCGTCGTTGAGCCCGGCGGCGACGTCGCCGTCCAGGCCGGCCAGCGGGGACCACGACCGCTGCACGAGCAGCCACAGCAGGAGGAAGGGCACGGCGCCGACGAGGACGGCCAGCCCGGCGAGGGCGGACCGCCGCTCGAACCGGCCGAGGCCGGCGGTGTCCGCGTGGCGGGTGGGGGGTGGAGCAGTCATCCCCTGCCGCATACCCGCCGTCCCACCGGCGGGCTCTGACGGTTCCGTGACGGTTCCCCGGGCCGGTGCCTCAGCCGACCCGCACCCTGAGGGGGACCTCCACGAGGTGGCCGTCGGGGGTGCGGGGCGTCATCGCCTCCGGCTCGCCGTCCGGGCCGACCGCCGACAGCGGGGTGAGGGTCATCTCCGGCCCGTCGATGCGGGCCAGCAGCAGGTGCGCCTGCGCGGCCCACGCCACGGTGCGGGCGTCGTCGAACCCCTGCGGCGGCTCCTCGCGGACCTGGCCGCCGGCGCCGGAGACGACGTAGTCGATGCCGTCGGCCCGGGAGAGCTGGAAGTTGTGCTCGTGCCCGGCGAGGGCGACGCGTACCCCCGCCCGGCGGAACAGCGGCACGAGGCGCTCGACCATCGCGGCGGTGTTCGGGTGGTGCGGACCGGCGCAGTAGGCGGGGTGGTGGGAGAACGGGATCCGCCAGCGCGGGCCCCGGGCTCCCGGCAGGGCCTCCTCGAGGAACCGCCGGTGCCGGGGGTGCTCGAAGAAGTGCGTGGTCGGCAGGTCGCGGGACAGCGACGTGTCGATGCACACGAACTCGACGTCGGCGCCGAAACCGAGGCGGTAGAACATGCCCGGGTCCACCGAGGCCCGGGAGCCGAGCACCTCCGGGGTGAACCGGGCGTCGGTGTGGAAGTTGTCGCGGATGCGGGCGCGGTCGTCGCTGGACTCCTCGTCGGCGGTGTCGTGGTTGCCCACCGTCGGGTAGACCGGCACGCGGGCGAGGACGTACCGGTAGGGCTGGTAGAAGCTGCCGTACCAGTCGTCGTCGGAGTCCCCGCTGCCCTCCGACCCGCGCCGGCCGGGAGTGGCGTAGACGTTGTCCCCCACGGTGAGGACCAGCCGGATCCCCGGCCGGTCGGCCACCCGGTCCAGCACCTCGGCCACCCGCCGCTGGCGCCGGCCGGCCTCGGTGTCGGCGACCACGCCCACGCCGAAGTCCCCGAGGACGGCGAAGTCCAGCGGCGCGGACCGGTCGGGCGCCGGGTGCGTCCGGAAGGCGAGGTCGTAGCCGCGCCCACCGGGCCGCAGGTCGAGACCGCCGCGGGGCACCGGTCCCCAGTCCCAGCGCTCGCCGTCGGCCCACGGCCGGCCGTCCACGGTCACCCGGTAGCGGTAGCCGGTGTCGGGCGACAGGCCGGTGACCCAGGCGTGGTTGACGTCGGTGGCCGTGGCCCGGCCCACGACGGTCCCGTCGGGGTCGAGCACCTCCACCGTGGCCCGGCCGTAGGGCTCGGCGTTCGCGCCGATGCTGCCGGTGCGGCCCGGGTCCACCTCGTGCAGCTCCCCGTCGGCGAGGACCCGCCACCGCCCGCCCGTTGCGTCGCGGCGGAACCAGAAGCCGCCCCAGGCGACCAGCGCCCGGTCGGGGCCGACGTCGACCAGGTGCACGTACGGCTCGAACCGGGTCGGCGCCGGCATCAGGCGGCCGTCCTGGCGACCCAGCGGGCGATCTGCTCGGCGACGAACTCCGGGTGCAGCATCGGCAGCATGTGGCCGGCGCCGGGCAGCTCCACGACCTCCCCGTCGGGCAGGGCGTCCATGAGCTCGCGGAGCTCGTCGGAGGGCACCTCGGGGTCCCGCTCCCCGTGCACCACGAGCGTGGGGACGTCGAGATCCGGGGCGATCCGGGTGCCGTCGTGGCTGACGCTGGCCAGGGTGGTCCCGGCGAGCGCGAGCGGCCGGGTGGTGAGGAAGCTGTCGCGGACCCTCCGCACGGCCTCCTGGGGGGCGTCGGGGGTGAAGGCCGCCCGGCGGACCAGCCGGTCGGACAGCGCCTCCGCCGCGCGCAGCCGGCGTCCGACGAGCGCGACCAGCCGCAGCAGCCGGAACCAGCCCTGCTCGACCGCCACCTGGGCTCGGCGGGGCAGCCGGCGGGCCGGCAGCCCGGGCGCGGTGACCCCCGAGCCACCCGAGCCGGCGAAGACGACCCCGGCCATCCGGGCGGTGCCGCAGCGCTGGGCGGCCTCGAGGATGATCCCCCCGCCGAGGCTGTGCCCGGCGACGACGGCCCGGCGGCCCTCCGGCAGGCAGGCGGTGAGGACGGCGTCCAGGTCCCGGGCGTGCGCGTCCAGGGAGTAGCCGCCGGCGCGGGCGTCACCGCTCTGCGCGTGCCCGCGCAGGTCGTAGGCGATCACCCGGTGGCGGTCGGCGAGCAGCCGGGGCACCTCGCCCCAGGACTCGGTCGACAGCCCCAGCCCGTGCACGAGGACGACGGCCGGCCCGTCCTCCGGTCCCCACGTGCTGAGCGCGAGCCGGGTCCCGTCGGAGGAGCGGACGTCGGTCGACGTCGTCCCGGCCGCCCGCGCTGCTCCGTCCCTGTCTCCTACCGCGGACATCCTGCCTCTCCCTCCGGTCGACGTGCCTCCGGCACGGTGTTCGTCGTCCTCCACGCCCGGCGCGTCCGGCCACCACCCGCGGGCCGCTCGCCGGCGGGTGCTGCGCCCGGGCCCGTCAGCGGCGGCCCGGGCGGCGCCCGGCCAGCCCGATGCCGCCCCAGCCCCGCAGCGGGCGCCCCACCACGTCGGCGGCCCTCTCCAGGGCGCGGTGGGTCGGCGGCCGCGCGGCCCAGCCGGCCGGGGTCACCCGCGCGCTGCGGGTGAGGTCCTCGTCGAAGTGCTCGTCCAGGGTGGCGACGACCGCGGGGTCCTCGACGACCAGGCACACCTGCTCGTTGAGGGCGAGCGAGCGGACGTCGAGGTTCGTGGTGCCGCCCATGGCGATCGCGCCGTCCACCGTGACCACCTTCGCGTGCATGAGGCTGGGCTGGTAACGCCAGATCTCCGCACCGGCCTCCAGCAGCGGCCCGAAGTCACGCTCGCCCTGCAGGTGCACCGCCGGCCGCTCGACGCGCGGGCCGGCGACGAGCAGCTGGACGTGGACCCCGCGCCCGGCCGTCTCGAGGACCAGGTCCCGCAGCCAGCCGGGCAGCCGCACGTAGGGCGTGGTCACCCGCACGCGGGTGCGCGCGGTCTGGAGGAGCAGCGCGACGGCCAGCGCGGCGTCGTTCCACCCGGGCCCGGACTTCGGGCGGAGCACCTGCACCGGGCTGGACCCGGCCGGCTCGAGGGCGGGGAACCGGTCGGCGTCGGAGAGGGGGTGGCCGGTGCCCTGGTGCAGCTCGGCCTGGAGCCACGTCTCGGTGAAGGCGCCCCGCAGGCCCGCCACGGCCGGCCCGCGCACCCGGAAGGCGGTGTCCCGCCAGTCGCCGGGGGAGGAGCCGCCACCCGCCCAGGTGTCCGCGACCCCCGTGCCGCCGGTGAACGCCACCGACCCGTCGCAGACGAGGACCCGGCGGTGCGTGCGCAGGTTCCACACGGTGGGGCGCCAGCTCGGCAGCGGCCGGTAGGTGAACAGCGTGCACCCGGTGCGGCGCAGGAGCTCGACCTCGTCGCGGCCCATGTGCCCGGCCCCGTAGTCGTCGAGCAGCACCCGGACCCGCACCCCGGAGCGAGCGCGCTCGGCGAGGGCCGCGGCCAGCTCCGTCCCGATGTCGCTGCCACGCCAGGCGAACCACAGCATGTCGACGGTCCGCGTCGCCCCGGCGATCGCGTCGAGCAGGGCCGGGAACGTCTCCCGGCCGTCGCGCAGGACGTCGACCCGGTTGCCCTCGGTGAACGGGATCCCGAGCAGCCCCTCCAGCACGTGGCGGGGAGCGGCGGCGTCCTGCACCTGCCCACCGGGCTGCGCGCGCGGGTCCGGCACGGGGATCTCCCTCCTCGTCGGGTCGGCCGCGCCCGGCTGGACCGTGGCCACGGGGGACAGTGCCCGGGTGCCGGTGTACCCATGGGCGCACCGGGCAGACCGTCACGAAGCCGTCACCCCGTTCCCGCCCTGCAGGGGTTCCGGGCGCCCGGACGGGGGACCGGTGTGCGGGCCGCCGGGGGTGGCGGGGATCCTCGGGGGAGGGGACGGCGGTGGGCGCGGGCGGGGGCACCGTGGCCTGCGCCGTGGCCCCGCCCGTGCCGGTGGGAGGAGGTCGCGTGGAGGACGTGCGCACGCCCGGCGACCCGGACGAGCCCGAGGCCCGGGGCGGGGCGTCGATGGTCGTCCCCGCGGCCGGCCAGAGCTCGGCACGCGGGAGCCTGGACCGGCGGCGGGTGCTGGGTGCGGCGCTCACGTTCATCGACGAGCACGGCATCGACGCGCTGACCATGCGCCGGCTCGGGGCCCACCTCGGGGTGGAGGCGATGGCGCTGTACCGCTACGTGCCGAGCCGGGAGCAGCTGCTCGACGGCGTGGTCGAGACCGTCGTCGACGAGCTCTACGGCGATCCGGACGTCCACCTCACCGCATCCCACGGGTGGCAGGACTACCTGCAGCGGCTGGCCCACGGGGTGCGCCGGATCGCGCTGGCGCACCCGGCCGTCTTCCCCCTGGTGGCCACCCGGCCACCGGCCGCCCCGTGGATCCGCCCGCCGCTGCGCAGCCTGCGGTGGGTGGAGTCGTTCCTGACCACCCTCACCGACCACGGGTTCTCCGACGGGACGGCGGTCGCCGCCTACCGCGCCTACACGAGCTTCCTGCTCGGCCACCTGCTGCTCGAGATCTCGCAGCGCGGCGTCCCCATCAGCTCCCGGGACGACCCCGACCCGCAGGGCGGGGCGGACACCGACCTGGGGCAGTACCCGTCGGTGGTGCGGCTGGAGCCGCTGCTCAGCGAGGACGAGTCCGCGGCCGAGTTCGAGGAGTCGCTGGAGAACCTCCTGGACCGGCTGGACCGGCTCCTGCGCGAGTCCCACCGCCGCCCGCAGGGATGACCTCGCGGCCTGTCGTCCGGGCGCCTGCTCCCTTTACGATGTAAACGACCGGGCGTCGCGAGCGCCGAGGCGGGGAGCTCACGGAGGCCGCGGCCGATGGTGTCCAGCACGCCCGGCCCCCCGGCGCCGGGGGAGATCCGGTTCGCCGTCGAGGACGGCGTGGTCGTGCTCCACCTCGTGGGCGAGATCGACGCCGCCGCCGTCGCCGCCTTCGAGGGCGCCGACGGGGACGTGCCCCCCGGGCTGCTCCGGGTCGTGGACGCCTCGGCGGTCACCTTCCTGAACTCCGTGGGCGTGGTCCTGGTGATCCGGCTGACGCAGCCGGCCCGGGTGGCGGGGCTGCGCCCGGTGCTGCGCCGTCCCTCGGAGGCGGCGCTGCAGGTCCTCCGCCTCGCCGGGCTGGAGCGGCTGTTCGACCGGGCCGGCTGACCGGCCGCCGTCGTCCGTTTACGTCGTAAACCGGCGGGTAGGTCTTCCTCCCGTCGGCCCGGGGCCTCCGGGTCGCTACCCGGGCAGAAGCGCCACGACCCCCAGGAGCCACGATGATCGGTACCGACAGCATCAGCCGTGTGATCGGCAAGGACGTCTACGACCAGACCGGCGACAAGATCGGCTCGGCGTCGGAGGTCTACCTCGACGACGAGACCGGCCGCCCGGAGTGGGTCACCGTCCGCACCGGGCTGTTCGGGACCAAGGAGTCCTTCGTCCCGATCCGGGACGCCGACCTGACCGACGACGGCCTGCGGGTCGCCGTCAGCAAGGACCGGGTGAAGGGCGCGCCGAAGATCGACACCGACGGGCACCTCTCCCCGCAGGAGGAGCAGGAGCTCTACCGCTACTACGACCTCGGCCCCGCCACGACCGGGACGCAGGTCACCGGCACGGAGACCACCCGCTCGACGACCGGCGTGGCCGGCACCGCGCGGGCGGACCGCGACGGCGACGGCGTGTACGACGACGTCCAGGGCCGCGCCGTGGGCCGCGACACGTCCGGCCCCACGACCGACGACGCGATGACCCGTTCCGAGGAGCGGCTCGCCGTGGGCACCCGCACCGAGGAGGTCGGCCGCGCCCGGCTGCGCAAGCACGTCGTCACGGAGAGCGTGACCGAGACCGTCCCGGTCTCCCGCGAGGAGGTCCGGGTCGAGCGCGAGCCGATCACCGACGCCAACGTCGGCAACGCTCTCGACGGACCGGCGATCAGCGAGGAGGAGCACGAGGTCACCCTCCACGCCGAGCGCCCCGTGGTGGAGAAGGAGGCCGTGCCGGTCGAGCGCGTCCGCCTCGACACCGAGACCGTCACCGAGCAGGAGCGGGTGTCGGCCGACGTCCGCAAGGAGGAGATCGAGCTGGACGCCGACCGCTCCGTCGACCGCCGCTGACCCGTGACCCGACCGGGCGGTCCGCACGCCCTCGCGGGCTGCGGGCCGCCCCGGTGGCTCGTCGGACCCCGGTGGGGCGGGTGGGGCTCGAACCCACGACCCAGGGATTATGAGTCCCATGCTCTGACCGGCTGAGCTACCGCCCCGGCGCGGTCCAGCCTGCCAGACGGGCGAGCCGCCCGGCGCCGGGGCCCGCGGTCAGGACCGGGCGCGGATCGACTCCACCACCGGTCGGGCCTGCTCGCGCAGCTCGTCGGAGATCGGTGCGGAGCCGGCCACCTCGGCCGCGGCCTCCTGGCCCTCCTCGCTGATCACGTGGCCCATGAAGGAACGCACCAGGTCGGCGGTCTGCTGGTCGGCGTACTCGACGCAGCCGATGTGGTAGCTGACCAGCACGATCGGGTAGCGGCCACCCTCGACCGTGGCGCGGTCGAGCTCGATGGCGAGGTCGGCCGGCCCGCGGCCCTCCCGCCGCGGGGACCCGGCCACCACCGCGGCGGCGGCCTCCGCGGTCGGCCCCACGTAGGTGTCCCCGACCCGGACGGCGGCGACGCCGAGGTCCCCGGCCTGGCTGAGGTCGGCGTACCCGATGGTGCCCTCCCCGCCCGCGACCGCGGCCACCACGCCGGAGTTGCCCTGGGCCGCCTCGCCGCCCGGGAGCGGCCACTCGCCGTCCGGCTCGTACGGCCAAGCTGCACCCGCCGTCTCGGCCAGGTAGGCGGTGAAGTTCTCCGTCGTCCCGGACTCGTCGCTGCGGTGGACGGGGGCGATGCGCTGGTCCGGCAGCGTCACGCCGGGGTTGTCGGCCGCGACGGCCGGGTCGTCCCAGCGGGTGATCGTGCCGGAGAAGATGCCGGCCAGGGTCGCCGGCGACAGCTGCAGGTCCTCGACGCCGGACACCTGGAAGACCACGGCGATCGGCGCGATGTAGTTCGGCAGCTCGAAGACGCCGGCGTCCCCGCAGCGCTCCCGGGCCTCCTCGAGCTCCTCCTCGTCGAGTGCGGCGTCCGAGCCGGCGAAGTCCACCCCGCCGGCGAGGAACTGCTCCCGGCCGCCGCCCGAGCCGACCGGGTCGTAGCTGATCCGCACGTCGGGCTGCACCGCCGAGTAGCTGGCCAGCCAGCCCTGCATGGCGGCCTGCTGGCTGCTCGCACCCGCGCCGACGAGCTCGCCTCCGAGCCGGTCACCGGCGGCGACCGGGGTCCGGCGCTCGTTGGGCGGGGTCCAGGTGGCGGCCGCGGCGACCCCGGCGGCGACCACCGCGACGCCGGCCAGGCCGACGAGCTTCCTCCGTGCTGACACGCCCTACCTCTGCCGATCGACTGCGGGACCCGGCGGCCGTCCCCCGGCTCGGGCGCTGGTGGTGCCATCCTCCCAGCCCGCGCCGAGCCGGGCCGGGTGGGCACCGGAGTGCAGTCATCCGGCCACGCCGCGTAGTGAGCATCACCCGAGAGGGCAAGGAGGCACGCGATCTGCGTTACCCGATCGTGACCGCAGGGGTCGTCCCGTAGTAGCGTCTCGTCGGCCCTGCCGGGCAGCGCCCCGAATCCCGGGGGGCCTCGGCCGGGCCCCGCCGAACCGCCGACGCCCTCCGGGGTCGAGGCGGACCGGGGACCCACCGAACCTCTGGGGTGAGTCCTGGGTGCGCAGGGGGGCGCATCCGGGTAGGGCGACGTCCGGCCCGAACCCGTCAGCTAACCCGGTAGGCGGTCGCGAGGATGGGAGAACCGTCGCGTTGGCGACCCTGCACCGCCTGACCACCGAGCACGTCCGCAACACGTCACGCCGCGGCCGCCTGCGCGCCCCCCGACTGACGCTCGTCGCCGCCGTCGCCGCCGTCGCTGCCCTCGGCCTCCTGGCCGGCACCCCGGCCGCCGTCGCGGCCCCCAGCTCGAGCGAGATCGCCGCCGAGCAGGCGCAGCTGTCCGCCGAGGTCGACCGCCTCGCCGGAGAGGTGCGCGCCGCCGAGGAGCAGCTGCAGCGCATGACCGTGGAGGCCGAGGCCGCCGCGGACGCCGCGCTCGTCGCCCGCGCCGAGCTGGCCCGGGCCCAGGCCGACGCCGAGGCCACGGCCCGCGAGCTCGCCGACGCCCAGGCCGCCGTCGTCGCGGCGGAGGAGGACATCGCCGATCTCGGTCGAGAGGCCTACATGGGCGCCGACGACCGCTACGGCGACATCCAGCTGCTGCTCGACGCCGAGAACCCCACGGAGCTGCTCCAGCAGGCCGCCACCATGGAGGTGATCGGCGACCACCGCGCCGACCGGCTGGCCGAGTTCCTGACCGTCCAGCAGCGCGTCGAGGACGCCGACCGCGCCGCCAAGGCCGCCGTCGCGCGCCTCGACGAGGTCTCCCGGGCCGCCGACGAGGCCGAGGCGGCCGCCAACGCCCACCTCGCCGAGGCGCAGGGCCGCTACGACCAGATGGCGGCGCAGAAGGCCGCCCTCGACGAGCAGCTGCGCCAGGCCGGCGAGCGCCTGGCCGCCGCCCAGGGCGCCGAGGACGCCGCCGCGGCCTGGGCCGCGCAGCAGGCCGCCACCGCCGCGGCAGCCGCCCCGGCCCTCACCGCCGCCTCCGGCAGCGGCAGCGGTCTCGTCGACGGCCGGGTGACCTCCTGCTACGGCCCGCGCTGGGGCACGATGCACCAGGGCGTCGACATCGCCGCGCCGATCGGCACGCCCATCTACGTCCCCGAGGGCGGGGTCGTGCTGCAGGCCGGCCCGGCCAGCGGCTTCGGCCTGGCCGTCTACGTGCAGCACTCCGACGGGCAGATCACGCTGTACGGGCACGTCAACCAGTTCTTCGTCAGCGCGGGGCAGGTCGTCGAGGCCGGGCAGCAGATCGCCGAGGTCGGCAACCGCGGCCAGTCCACCGGCCCGCACCTGCACTTCGAGGTCCACCAGGGCGGGCTGTACGCCAGCCGGGTCAACCCGGCGCCCTGGCTCCAGGCGCACGGCATCGCGGTCAACTGCTGACCACGGTCGTCCCAGGGCCCGGGGGGCCCCCCGGCCCCGCCGGCGGGGGGCCGCGGCCGCCCCCGGCGCCCCGCCGGCCGGGCGCCCGCGGGGGACGGCGGCCCCGCGGGTGAGGC
>NZ_JBJGYK010000017.1:0-131337 GCF_054049955.1 Geodermatophilus sp. SYSU D00758 | reverse complement strand
CGAGTCAGCCCGCCGGAAAGCCCTGCCGGCCTGGCTGCACGAGTACAACCATCACCGGCCCCACACCGCGATCGGCAACCGCCCGCCCATCACCCGCTTGACCAACCTGTCCGAGCAGTACAGCTAGTCTTGCGCGCTCGCTCGCACTAATGGGCGTTTCGGTGAGGCGGGCGACTAGCTTCGCCAGTTCCTTCTCAAGCCGGTCGACCTCGGTCTTCTGGCGGGCGGCAGCGAAATCGGCGCGAGCGGCAAGAAGCTCAGGGTCGTCGGGAGCTCGATCACGGGATAGTGCAGCTACGCGGGCGCGGTGGTGAGTCCACTCGGGCATTTCGTCCCTCGGCATTTCGTCCCTCGGGCGTGCGAGGTGAGCCCCACTCTCGCGGAGCTCTGAAATGCCGGCGCCGGGTGGCGCTGCACCGGGTGCGTTGCCCGGCTCGTCTTGCGATACTTAGCGTAGCAGCTCGCTAACTCTTAGTTGCGCAGGCCGTCTCGTAGACCTTGCCCAGCGTGTCGAGCTGAACGGCACCTTGACCAACTTCATGGATCTTGGTCAAGAGGGGGTAGAGCCTCTCCGTTCGGAATGTCCGGCCCTGACCGAGGACGAGAACCTCGCGGTACCCCGGAATGCTCCGCGGAGGCAAGCCGTGCCACTCCGGACGGAACGCCTCGTGAAGAGGCGTATCGCCAACAAGTTCGGTGAGGCGCCAGCGATTGCCATTGTGTGCTAGGTCGTCCCTAATGTGGGCGTCGGCGATGTCCCACAGGTCCACCTCACCCGCTGCCAAAGCCGCTTCCTCAGCGGCCATTCGGCGCTCGACGAACCGCTGCCGCGCCTTCGAACGAGTGTCCTGCGGAGTCCAGCGCCCATTGACGCAAAGGAACTCCACGATGACGGTCGGCCCCTCCATGACGCGGAGGATCGGGTCACCGAACATGTTCTTCACGGCTTCCTCCGTTCGATGACGACCGTTGACGGGTCGAACGTTCGCTTGCCCCGCCCCGGCGGCAGCAGTGTGATCGTGACGAGGGTGTCGATGACGGCACGGCGCCGGTCGAGGTCCAGTCGCTCCCATACAGCTCCGACGTCGGCGGCGGCGACGAGGTCGCCGAGCACCGGCACGCTGCCGGCAGCCGCCAGCTCCTGCTCGACAACGGCTAGGCGAGTGCGGGCCCGATCGGTGCCGCGTGCAAGCTGCCCCGAGGTGATGGTCCCGTCGGCGAACAGGTCAGCGAGCTCGGTGAGCCTCGCCCGGAGGGCCATTCCTTCCTCTCTGAGCCCGGCGACATCCACCTTCTCCGAGGTCAACAGGTCAGCGGCATCGGGGGCCGAGAGACGCCCGATGATGGCTCGGGTGACCCAGTCATCGATGGGCTCGGCCGCTCGGGACATATGGCCGCGGGCCCGTGAGCACCGGTATGTGCGCTGCCCGTGTTGCGTGCGTCCTGTGATGACCGGGGCTCCACAGGAGCAGCGGGCCAGCCCGGCGAGTAGGTACCGGCGGGCTGTCGTCGGCGTGGTCCTACGGCTGGGATCATCGAGGAGTGCCACGGCGGCACGGTACGTCTCCTCGGGAACGATCGCGGGCCAGTTGCCTGGGCCGATCTCCTCGCGTCGGTGAATGGCAAGCGCCGCGTTCCGCGGGTTCCTGAGCGCGTAGCGCACGGAGTCGGGGCGCCACCGTCCGCCGCGTGCACTGGTGAAGCCTGCGGCGTTCCACCGGGCAGCGATGCTGCGGAGGCTGCCGCCGGCCAGCAGTTCCCGGTAGGCCTCTCGGATTAGTGCGGCCTCGTCCTCGCGGATGGTCTTCCCGTCGGCCTCATAACCGACAGCTCGCAACCCTCCGGCGGGCGGCTTTCCCATGCCTGCGCGCTGACGGTTGGCGGCCTTCTGGCGAGCTGATTTCCGTTCGACCTCGGCGCGGGCGACTGCCCCCTTGATGCGGGCGAACAGTCGGCCGTTGTCTGTCGAGAGGTCGGCATCCCCGCCGACAGTGGCGAGCGCCAGCCGATGCCGGTCAGCAAGGTCAATGAAGCCCTCGAGTTCGATGGGTCGGCGGTGAAGGCGGTCCAGGTCCCAGGCGACGACTGCCTGAACTTTGCCTGCAGCGATGTCAGCCAACATCCGGGTGTAGGCCGGGCGGGCCTTGCCGCTGGAGGCACTGACGTCGTTGTCGACGTACTCGACAGGCTCCCAGCCTCGTTCTGCGCACAGCTTGAGGCAATCGTTGCGTTGTCGGGCGACGGCTAGGCCCGACCCATCACGGTCCATTGACTGGCGGAGGTAGAGAGCGGCTCGCACATGTGCAACCGTAACGTCATCGCGAGCTCGAAGACCTCCTCGCAGGTCACCACCCGCTCGCGCGCCGGGATCGCCGCGCACAGGCAGTTCAGCAGCCACATCCGGGCGACTCGTCATGTGTGACTGTGCGCATCGGGCAGTTTCAGTACCAGCGACTCGCTCCGCGCAGCGACGCGGTGACAAGTGGGTCCGCCAGGGCCATCCTCCCGGTGGGGCAACTCGCCCCGGCCGCGAGCCCCGGCCGGCACGGAGGGGTGACAGCGACGGCGACTCGGGTCGCGGCCTTCGGCTCGTGCCTGCGCGATCGACTCCAGTCACGAGTGTCCACCTGCCATGGGCGACCCATCGCCGAGGCAGGTGTACGCACAACATGCCGCCAGGCGAAGGGCGAGACGATGGCCAGCGAGTTCACGCGTGTCCACGGACGGGTGCTGCACGAGGGGGTCTCGGGACCGCCGCTGCGACTGCAGGTACTCGTTGCCGGGGACGGGGGCGTGCTGGCGGAGTCGGCCTCCCTGCCGGACGGCCAGTACGCCGTGGACGTACCGCTCGACGGCCACGAGGAGTCCGTGCTCCTCGTCGAGGCGCGCGATGACCGAGGCGATCTCGTGGCACGGCGGGAGGCCCGCCTCGACGGCGGGGTCACCGATCTGGATCTCGAGCAGCTCCCTGCCGATGCGGAGACCAGGCCGCCACGACTGCTCCTCGGATCGGTCGACGATGTCGCCCGCGGTGTCGCCTTCCTGCAGGCCGCGGAGCTGCTTCCGGAGGGCTCGAGCAGCGTCCTCGACATCGCCGTGGGACGCCTCGCCTGGCTGGACGGGCTGGTCGAACCCGCGCAGCGCGCGCTCCTCGGCGACGCCTCGGCGGCCCGCACCGTCCGCGAGGCGCTGCGGTCCTGGGCCGGCGAGACCGACTTCACGGCCCAGGGGCGGGTCGTTGACCGTGGCGGCGAGAACGACCTGCGGTGGAGCAGCAAGGACGCCCTCCCCGACGACGTCGACGACGTCGTGTCCTCCGACGCCCTGGGCGTCCTGGTGGCCGCCGTCGTGGTCGTGGGCCGCACCGTCGACGAGCAGGCCGAGCTAGCTGCCGGCCTGACCGCCGTGCTGTCGGTCCGCCCGTGGCTCAGGGCGCTGGGCGCCACGGTCGCGGCCGGGGACGTGCCCACCATGCGCACCCTTATGGGGATGCCGGGACCCATCCCCTTCTCGGGGAACTTGCCGAAGCCGACCGGCATCAGCGGACTCCCCGGCATTCCGGGGTTCCCCGGCATCCCGTACGTGCCGGGAGGGAAGCCGAAGGGCGTGGGGATCAAGGTCTCGCCCACGGTCCTGGACCTGGTCGAGATATTCCGCTCGCCGCTCGTGCTGCCGCCGTCCCCTCAGCAGCGGTGCCTGGTCGCCGCCACGGTCGAGGTCGCCCATATCCGCGACCGGGCGCCCTACTACCGCATCAAGGAACTCGCGCCCCCGGACGCGTGTCCCGGACAGGAGCTGACCCTCAACGGGACGAACTTCGGAACGACCGGCAGCGTCGCCTTCCCAGGGACGGCCGCGCCCGTCCCCCACTCGGCGGCGCTGGAATGGACAGACACGCGCATCCGCGTCGTCGTTCCTCCCGGTGCGGCCCCGGGCCGGATCGACCTGCACATCCTCGAGGCGAGCCTGTTGAGGTGCGGCCAGATCTTCACCGCCTACCGGGCCGGCGAGACCACCGTTCTGTTCGAGGGCGGCACGGCGGCGGTCACGTCCTTCCTCCTCGACGGCACCAGGGACCCGATCCGCGTCGAGCCCGGCGCGCCTGTCTCGATCTCCTGCCACGTCACACCGCACGCCCGCGCCACCACGCAGGTCTGGGTCACGCGGGCCGGGGCTACGGTCGCCGACTTCGGTACGGTCGCCGGCGGCGGCCACCGGCATCACGAGTTCACCGTGCCGGCCGTGACGTCTCCCGTGCAGTGCAAGGTGCACCTGCGTGTCTCAGGTCCCTGCGGGGCGGACCAGCACGTGCGCACCATGACGGTGGCGGCACGTCCCAGGCTCCGCGTCGCCCACCTCGAGGTCACCCAGGGATTGCAGGACGTCGCGCACACCGTCCGGCTGGTCGAGGGACGGACGACGGGGGTCCGGGCCTACCTGACGAGCGGTCTGGGCCGGTTCAGCTACACCGGGACCCCCGGCGAGGTCGGCGGGGTCCAGGCCACCCTCTTCGTCGAGCGGAACGGGGTCGTCGTCGCCACGGTGCCGGCCGCGGCGCCGCTCACTGTCAAGGGGTCCTTCACCGACGCCGACCGGGCGAGCGCCGGCCGCGCTCTGGCCTTCCTCGTGCCCGGCCACCTCGTGCAGGGTGAGGTGACCATACGCGTGACGGTCCGGGTCTCCGGCCTGCCCGGTTTCGGCACCGAGGTCGTCGGCACCAGCGGGACCCGGACGGTGCGGACGGAGCGCGGCGGGCCGCTCACCGTGGTCAGAGTGCGCGTGCGGGATGACAACCCGGCTTCCAGGGCACCCGCGCCGAGCATCGACGACTGGCGCGCGTCGACCGTCGGGGTGGTCGACCGGTACCCGCTCGCGGACACGGGACTCGTCGTGCGCATACCCGCCGCCGGGGAGGCCGTCCTCGCCACCACGGTGAACCTGATTGACGAGGACGGCTGGGATGAGTTGCTCGAGGACCTCGACGACTACGCCGACCGCTTCGACGACTTCGACAGCGTCTTCGCGGCCGTCGTGCCCGCCAACCCCACGTACGGCACAGCGCAGGACCCGGCCTCGACGACCAACGGCATCGCCCACAAGGACGTGGACCGCCCGTGGCCGCTGCTCGACGACCGGCGGGTCATGCTCGCGCAGAAGGGGAAGCCCGGCACGTTCGCCCACGAGATGGCCCACACGTTGGGGGTGGGGCACGCCCCGTGCGGCGGTCCCAAGGACCCGGATCCGCGGCTTCCGGGCGTCGTCGAGCCCGGGACCGTGGGGTGGCGCCGCTCCGACAGCGCGTTGTTCCCCTCGGGACATCCCGAGCTCATGTCGTACTGCCGGCCCCCGGCGCCATTGGTATACGACGACCGGTGGCCCTCGGTCGCGCTGTGGAACATCCTGCTCGACAAGCTGAAGTGAGGACGACACCATGACCGACCGGCTCCGCCTGTCCGGGCGGTTGGACGCCGAGGGCCACCTAACCCTCCGCCCCGCGTTCCCGACCGGCATCCCGCCCGAGCAGTGGCACGACGGTCCGCTCCTGCACGTTGCGGAGGCCCTCGACGTCGAGGGGCGCACGCTGACGCGCAGCCTGCTCGTCGCGCGCAGCAACTGCGAGACAGAGGCGGTGAGCCTGCGGGGCACCGTCGACGTGCCCGAGGAGGCCGTCCGCCTCGACGTCCTGAGGCTGGACGCGTCGGGGCGGTCCGCCGTCCCCCTGGCCTCGGTCGACGTACCCGCCCGGGCTCCGGAGTTACGCCTGGTCGACGTGCCCACGGGCCAGGCCGAGGGAGAGTTCACGATCAGCTGGGAGTCCGACGCGGAGCCCGGGACCGCCACGTATTTCGTCGACTACAGCAACGACCGGGAGACCTGGTCCCCCTTGTCGATGAGCGTGATGGAGACCGCCTACCGGGTCGACTTCGAGAGCCTGGGAGGCGGCGACGCGTGCCGGATCGCCGTCGTCGCTTCGATCGGCCTGCGCGCGAGTCGCACCGTCAGCGAGCCCTTCCACGTGCGCGCGAAACCGTGCGTCGCGGTCATCCAGCGCCCGGGCGACGGTGAGCAGGTCGGCCCGGAGGCCCAGCTTGTCGGGAACGGCTGGTGGCGCGAGGAGGATCGCGCCGAGGTCGATCAGCTCGCCTGGGCTTCCGACCTGCAGGGCGAGCTCGGGTACGGGCGCCAGGTCGACGCCCGCCTCGAGCCCGGGACCCATGTGATCACGCTCACCGCGGGTGTCGGGGACCGTGCCGGTTCGGAATCCGTCACCGTCCACGTGTCCTGAGACGTTGCGAAGGACCGTCGTCGCTGTTGGCTCAGATGGCGGTGGCGACAGGCGGGGACCACGCTCAGGGGACAAGTTCGCGGATCTTGGCGTTCCGCCCGTCGACACGCCGCGCTGCCATGCATTGCCCCGACGCATCTGCACTTCTCGTTGGCCTTCGATTCTCACACCGTGGTGCGGCGGTTGGCGCCGTCCAAGCGGGTGGACGACCGCCTCCGGGTCGAGGAGCCAGTCAGACGAACAGCGTCGTCTTGCCCGCCTGCGTGCCCCCGGCCACCAGGATGTTCAGCCCCGCGGCCACCGCGGCCTCCAGGAACCGCGCCGCCGGCACGGTCAGCGTGCCCAGAGCCACCAGCTCGTCGAGCGAGTGCGCCTGCAGCACGAACTTGCGGATGTTGACCGCCATGTGCCGGCGGGTGATGTCGGGGATGACCACGTGCAGCCGGGAGCCGTCGGGGAGCATCGCGTCGACGAACGGCGTCGACATGTCCAGCCGCCGCCCCGACGTGCGCAGCATCCGCTCCACCAGGTCGGCCAGCTCGCCCGCGCCGAGGATCGTGGTGGTCAGCTCGCTGCGCCCGCGGCGCGCCACGAACACCCTGCCCGGCTCGTTGACCCAGACCTCCTCGACCTCCGGGTCGTCGAGGAAGCGCTGCAACGGCCCGAAGCCGGCGACCCGGTCCAGCACGTCGCGGACCACCGACTCCGCGTCGCCGATCAGCGGCAGCGCCGAGGTCAGCGAGCGCTCGGAGTAGTCGGCCACCACGTTGCGCACCAGCAGCCGCACCGGCGCCGGGTCGCCGAAGGGGTCCAGCCCGCGGCGGCGGATCAGCTCCCGCACCTCGCCGTCGACGACCTCCAACGCACTGGTCGCAGTCGGCACGTTCCCCCCGTCGTCGTCCCGCATCCGGCCACCCGCCCAGCGGACGGGACGAGGGACGTTAGGAGAACCGGGCGCTCCGCGGGGCACGGTCCCCACGATCTGTGGACGACGCCGCCCACCCGGCCACCCGCTCGGGTGTCACCCACCGGCCGGCAGCGGTGACCGACCGCCAAGGACCGACCCGGGGTCCTACGTCTTCGAGTGCAACTGCACTCGAAGACGTAGGACCCCGGGAGGGAGCGTGCGCCCGGCCCGGCCCGGCCCCCCTCACCCGGCACCGACCGCCGCCGGCTCCTCCTCCCGCGGTGCCGGCCGCGGGGCGGCGCCCTCCACGGTGAGGTGCGGCAGGGCGCGCTCCAGCCGGCGCGGCAGCCACCAGTTCGCCCGGCCGAGCAGCTCCATCGTCGCCGGCACGAGCACCAGCCGGACCAGCGTCGCGTCGACCAGCACCGCCACCGCCAGGCCGAAGCCGAACAGCTGCAGCTCCCGCGCCGAGCCCAGGACGAAGCTGCCGAAGACGCACACCATGATGGCCGCCGCGGCGGTGATCACCCGCGCCGTCCGCGCCAGGCCGGTCGCCACGGCCGAGGCGTTGTCGCCGCTCGAGTCGTACTCCTCCCGGATCCGGGACAGCAGGAACACCTCGTAGTCCATCGACAGCCCGAAGACGATCGCGATCAGCATCATCGGCACCCAGGCCTCGACCGGGGCCACGCCCTCGACGCCGAGCAGGTCGCCCGCCCACCCCCACTGGAACACCGCGACCAGCGCCCCGAAGGCCGCCCCGATCGACAGCAGGTTCACCACGACCGCCTTGAGCGCGACGAGCAGGCCCCGGAACACGACGGTCAGCAGCAGGAACGACAACCCCAGGACGACGGCCAGGAACAGCGGGAGCCGCTGGGCGGTGTAGTCGGCGAGGTCGATCGCCGCCGGCTGCGCCCCGCCGACCGCCACCTCCACGCCGGTGCCGCCGACGACCTCCGGGACGACGTCCTCCCGGAGCCGGTGCACCAGCTCGGCGGTCGCCTCGTCGCGGGGCGCGGAGGCGGGCACGACCTGCAGCACCGCGGTCCCGCCGTCCCCGGACAGCACCGGCGGGCCCACCGACGCCACGCCGGGGTCGTCGCCGACGGCCGCCGCCAGCTCCGCGGCCGGAGCGGCCGCCCCGCCGCCGGGCGCGTCGACGGCCACCACCAGCGGCCCGTTCACCCCCGGGCCGAACCCCTCGGCCACCAGGTCGTAGGCCTGCCGGGCGGTCGACCCCTCGGGCAGGGTCCCGGCGTCGCTGAACCCCAGCCGCAGGTCCAGCGCCGGCAGCGCGAGCAGCACCAGGGCGGCCAGCGCGGCCGTGGCCCAGGCGACGGGACGCCGCTGCACCGTGCGGGCCCACCGCCCGGCGGCCGCGCCCGACCCGTCGGTGCTGCGGCGGCGGGACCTCGCCGTCCGGTCGATGCGGCCGCCGACGATGCCGAGCAGCGCCGGCAGCAGGCTCACCGCGCCCAGCATCGTCACCAGCACCGAGGCGGCGATGCCCAGCGCCACCCCGGTGATGATCTCCATCCCCATGAGCACGAGGCCGAGCGAGGCGATGACCACCGTGGTGCCCGCGAACAGCACGGACCGGCCGGCCGTGTGCTGGGCCAGCGCCACCGCGTCGGGCACCGCCAGCCCCGCGCGCCGGGCCTCCCGGAACCGGGTGACGACCAGCAGCGAGTAGTCGATGCCGACCCCGACCGCGACCATCCCGGCGGCGGCACCGGCGAAGCTCGGGACGTCGAGGACGCGCGCGGCCAGGCCGATCGCCGCCACCCCGCAGGCCGCGCCGAGCACGCCCACCACCAGCGGCAGCAGCATCGCCACGAACGAGCCGAACGCGACCAGCAGCACCACCGCGGCCGCGGCCACGCCGATCACCTCGGCCGGCGGGCCGCTCCCGGCCTGCTCCTCCACCGGCAGCCCGATCTCCACCCGCAGGCCGGGCACGTCGAGGTCCCCGCGGAGCCGGTCGAGGGTCGCCGCGGCCTCGGCCACGTCGGCGGGGTCGCGCTGCGGCAGGTCGACCTGCAGGTAGGCGACGTCCCCGCCGGGCGCCACCTGGTGCTGCCCGCCGGGCTCGAACGGGCCGGTCACCTCCGCGCCCGGCAGCCCGGCCTCGACGGCGGCCGCCAGGTCGTCGACCGCCGAGCGCACCGCCGGGGTGTCGACCCCGCCGTCGGCCTGCAGGACCACCTGCGCCGAGGTCCCCGACCGGGCCTCGAACCCGGCGTCGGCGAGCAGGTCCGCGGCGCGCCGGCTCTCCGACCCGGGCAGTGCGAAGTCGTCGCTGGTCGGGCCGGCGAAGGCACCGGAGAGCGCGGTCAGGGCGACGACGGCGGCGATCCAGACGGCGGTGACCGGCCAGCGGTACCGGATGCAGCGGCGGGCGAGCGAGGCGAGCACGGCGGCCTCCTGGCGGGAGCGGGCGGGACGGCTCCGGACGCTAGGAACGGGACCGGTCGCCGTCGTCCGCCCGCCGGACCGATCCGGGTACGCACCTGGGCGTACCTGCGGGCCGCCGGCCGCGCTCCGGAGCGGACGCCACGGGCCGCCGCGACGTCCTAGCCTCGCCGCATGACCAGGCGCCCCGGGCGCGTCGACGTCGCCCTCGCCCTCGCCGCCGTGCTGCCCTCGTGGGCCGCGCTCGCCGCCCACCTGGAGCCCGAGGCCCGGCCGGCCGACCTCGGGGCGGTGCTCCTGCTCGCCCTCCTCGGCGCGCCCGTGCTGGTGCTGCGGCACCGCCCGGTGGTGGCCCTCGCCGCGACGCTGGCCGTCCTCTACCTGTACTACGTGCTCGGCTACTCCGCGGTCGGCCTGGTCGTGCCGCTCGCGCCGGCCTTCTACACCCTCGCCGAGGCCGGGCGCTGGCGGACCGGCGCCGCCGCCGGTGTGGTCCTGACCGCCCTCACCACGACCTGGCGGCTCGTCGAGCCCTCCCCCGACGAGAACCCGGGGCTCGTCCTCGGCTACGACCTCGCGCTCTCCACGGTCCTCCTGGCCGCGGTGCTCGCCTTCGGCGACGCGGTGCACTCCCGCCGGCGGTGGCGGGCCGAGACCGCCGAACGGCTGCGGCGGGCGGCCGAGGAGCGGGACGCCGAGGCCGCCCGCCGGGTCGCCGAGGAGCGCATGCGCATCGCCCGCGACGTCCACGACTCGCTCGGCCACGCCGTGGCGGTCGTCACCCTGCACGCCGCCGTCGCCGCCGAGGCGCTGGACGACGACCCCGCCGCCGCACGGCGGGCGCTGGGGACCATCCGCACCGTCAGCCGCGACGTGCTGCACGACCTGCGCGGCACCGTGGGCCTGCTGCGCGGCCGCGACCCGGAGGACGGCGCCGGGTCGGCCGGCCTGGCCGACCTCCCCCGGCTCGTGGCCGCGACGGCCGCCACGGGGCTGGACGTGCGCCTGGCCGTCGAGGGCGAGCCCGGGCCGCTGCCGGCCGGCGTGGAGGCCACCGTGCACCGCGTGGTGCAGGAGGCGCTGACCAACGTGCTGCGCCACGCGCGGGCCGCCACCGCCACGGTCACCGTCACCCACGACCCGGGAGCCCTGACCGTCAGCGTCGTCGACGACGGCCGCGGGGCGTGCGTCCCCGGAGCGGCCGGCCACGGCCTGGCGGGCATGCGGGAACGGGTGGGCCTGCTCGGTGGCCGGCTGTCCGCCGGGCAGCGGCACGGCGGCGGCTTCGCGGTCCGCGCGGTGCTGCCGGTGGCCGACCGGGTGCGGACCCCGGCGTGATCCGGGTCCTGGTCGTCGACGACCAGCCGCTGGTGCGCGCCGGGGTCCGCGCGGTGCTCGGGCGCGGCGGGGACGTCGAGGTGGCCGGGGAGGCGGGGGACGGCCGGGCCGCGCTGGACCGGCTGCGCGCCGCGCCGGTGGACGTCGTCCTGCTCGACCTGCGGATGCCGGTGCTCGACGGCATCGAGACCACCCGCCGGATCGTCGCCGACCCCGCGCTCGGCGGGGTCGCCGTCCTGGCGCTGACCACGTTCGACGACGAGGAGCTGGTCTTCGGGGCGCTGCGGGCCGGCGCCAGCGGCTTCCTGCTCAAGGACGCCGACCCCGACGCCCTGCGGCGGGCGGTGCGCGCCGCCGCCGCCGGGGAGGCGGTGCTCGACCCGGCCGTGACCCGCAGCGTGCTGGCCGCGGCGCTGCACGCTCCCCCGCCGACCGACACCGGCCTCGTGGAGCAGCTCACCGCACGCGAGCGGGAGGTGCTCGTGGCCGTGGCCCGGGGCCTGTCCAACGAGGAGGTCGGCCGGGCGCTGCACATGAGCCCGGCCACCGCGCGCACGCACGTCGGCCGGGTGCTCACCAAGCTCGCCGCCCGCGACCGCGCCCAGCTGGTCGCCATGGCCTGGCGGGCCGGCCTGGTGCCCGCGGGCGACGACGGGTCGGCCGGCGACCCCTCCCCGGTCAGCCGGCCGCGCGGCGCACGGTGAGCTCCGGCGGGCTGGCCAGGGACTGCGCCACCACGCAGTACCGCTCCGTGAGCTGCCCGAGCTTGGCCAGCGTCGCGTCGTCGGCATCGGTGTCCAGCTCGGCGTCCACGGTGATGGGGCCGAACCCGACCGGCGCCTCCCGGGAGACGCCGAGCGTCCCGCGCGCGTCCATGGAGCCGCGGGCGGTCAGGGACGCCGAGCGGATCTGCACGCCCATCGCCGTGGCCACGCTGCGCATCGTCACCCCGGTGCAGGCCAGCAGCGCCTGCAGCAGCATGTCCCCGGAGCAGGCGTCCGACCCGTCGCCGCCGGTGGCCGGGTGCAGGCCGGCCCGTGCGGGCCCGGACCAGGTCTGCACCGTGCACGTGACACCGGGGTCGGAGAAGTCGGCGTGCGCTTCCATCCGCGCGCACGCCGACGCCGGGTCGTCGCGGTAGCGCTGCTTGAGCGGTGCCTGCACTTCCCGCAGCTGGACGGCGTCCACCCGGCCTCCTCGTGACGCGATCGACCGCCCCATCGTCGCGGCTGCGCGGGAGTCCCGCCAACCCCGGGGTACGGAACCCCCCGGTTCCGCGACGACGGGTATTGCCCACGGACGGTAGGCGCGCGACCCTGCGGTGTGCGCAGACGGCAGTTCCTGGCCGCTGCGGCCGCCGTCGTCCTGAGCGGCTGCTCCAGCGGGCCCACCTCCTTCGTCCGGTCCCTCCGGACGACGACCCCCCCTCCGCCCGACCCGACCACCGCCTCCCCCCCGCCACCCACGACGCCGCCGACCACCACCCCGCCACCGACGCCCGGCACGCCGGCGGAGATCCTGGCCCGCTCCACGGTCCCGGTGCTGTGCTTCCACCAGCTGCGCGACCACCGTCCGGAGGACGGCCCCACCGCCCGCTCGATCGTCACGCCGCCGTCGGTGCTCACCGCGCAGTTCCAGGCCCTCCGCGACGGCGGCTACACCCCGGTCACCGGCGACGCGCTGGTCGACCACCTGGAGTACGGCGCCCCGCTGCCGGCCAGGCCGGTCCTGCTGACCTTCGACGACGGGTGGGAGACCGACCACTCCGTGGCCCTGCCCGAGCTGACCCGGTTCGGGTTCCCGGCCACCTTCTTCCCCCAGACGGTCGTGCTGGACCACCCCCCGTTCCTCAGCACGGAGCAGCTGCGGGCGCTGGACCGGGCCGGGATGACGATCGGCGCCCACTCCTACGACCACCAGCGGATGGACCGGCTCGCCGGGGACCAGTGGCGGGTCCAGCTGGACGAGCCGCGGGCGCAGCTGGCCGGCATCCTCGGCCACCCCGTCGACCTCCTCGCCTACCCCTACGGGGTGTGGACCCAGGAGGCCGTCACCCGCGCGGTGGCCGCGGGCTACCGGGCCGCCTTCCAGCTGGCGAGCGCGCAGGACCCGGTGCAGCCGCTGATGACCATCCGCCGCATCATGCCCCCGCCCACCTGGGACGGCCTCGCGCTGATCGAGAACCTCGAGTCGGCCTTCTGACCCCGCACCGGCGCTACCCTGCGCCGCGTGGCCGACTGGTCGGACGTGCGGGCGCTGGCCCTGGCGCTGCCGGGGACGGCGGAGCGCACCTCGCGCGGCAGCCTGCAGTGGGTGGTGCGCGCCCGCGGTTTCGTCTGGGAGCGGCCGCTGCGCCGGGCCGACCTCGCGCACCTGGGCGACCGGGCCCCCGACGGGCCGCTGCTCGGCGCGTACGTCCCGGACCTCGGCGCCAAGGAGGCGCTGCTCGCCGACGACCCGGCGGTGTACCTGACCACGCCGCACTTCGACGGGTACCCGGTCGTGCTCGCCCGGCTCGAGGTCATCGGCCCCGAGGAGCTGGCCGAGCTGGTCACCGAGGCGTGGCTGTGCCGGGCACCGAAGCGGCTGGCCCGCGAGCACCTCGCCGCACACCCGCCGGAGGCTCCCCCGCCGGAGTGCCTCAGCCGGTGACCTCGGCGGCGAGGTCGACCACCGTGCCGACCAGCGCCTCGCCGTCGAGCAGCACCCGGTCGTTGTGTCCGGCGCCGGGCACCTCGACCAGCCGGTACAGGTCCGCCGCCGCCGCGGCGACGGCTCGGCTCTGCGCCGGCGGCACGATGGCGTCCGCCGTCCCCAGGACGACCGCCGTCGGCACCTCGACCGTCGCGACCCGCTCGGCGACGGGGAACCGGTCCCGCAGCAGCGCGCGGACCGGCAGGAACGGGTAGTGCTCGGCGCCCACCGCGGCCAGGTCCACGAACGGCGAGCGCAGCACCAGCCCGGCCGGCGGGTGCTCGGTCGCCAGCTCGGTGACCACCGCGGCCCCGAGGCTCTCGCCGTAGAAGAGCAGCAGGTCGGGGGCGACGCCGGCCTCGCCGAGCAGGTACGCCCGCGCGGCCCGGACGTCCCGGGCCACCCCCGCCTCGCTCGGGCTGCCCGGGTTGCCGCCGTAGCCGCGGTAGTCGAACAGCAGCACGGCCAGCCCGTGGTCGGCCAGCGCGCGGGCCAGCGGGGCCCGGTAGCCGCGGTGGCCACCGTTGCCGTTGGCCACCAGCACCGCGGGCGACGCCGGCCCGGCCCCGGGCACGAACCACGCACCCAGCCGCAGCCCGTCGGAGGTCTCCAGGGTCACGTCGCGGGCCCCGGGGAGCACGGCGGCGGCGGCCGGCACCGGCCCGTCGTCGGGCAGGTAGACCAGCCGCCGCTGCAGCCCCCAGAGCAGGCCGGTCAGCACGGCCAGCACGAGGACGACGACGAGCGCCGCCCGGCCGGCGCGCCGCCGCACCGCCCGCTCAGTGCCGCCCGGGCAGGACGGCGTCGACCAGGTGCGGGCCGGGCTCGGCCAGCGCCGCCCGCAGCTGGTCGGCCAGCTCCTCGGCGGTCGTGGCCCGGGTGGCCGGCACGCCCATGCCGCCGGCCAGCGCGACGAAGTCCAGCCCGGGGCCGCTGAGGTCCAGCAGCCGGCCGGCGCGCTCACCTCCGCCGCTGGCCCCGACCCGCGCCAGCTCGTGCTCGAGGATGGCGTAGGAGCCGTTGTCGCAGACGACCACGGTGACGTCGAGCTGCTCGCGGGCCATCGTCCACAGCGCCTGCAGCGTGTACATCGCGCTGCCGTCGGCCTGGACCGCCAGCACCGGCCGGTCGGGGCAGGCCACCGCCGCGCCCACCGCCATCGGGAGCCCGTCGCCGATCGCCCCGCCGGTGAGGGAGAGCCAGTCGTGCCGCGGTGCCCCGGAGGTCAGCTCGGCCAGCCCGACGCCCGAGGTGAGCGCCTCGTCCACCACGACCGCCCGCTCCGGCAGCAGCGCGCCGATGACGGCCGCCAGCGAGCGCGGGGTCAGCGCGCCGGTGGGCACCTCGGGGCGGCTGGCCTCGAGCAGCGCGGGCTCGGCCGCGGGCGCCACCGCGGCGGCCAGGGCCTGCAGGGCGGTCACGCCGTCCTCCCCCGGCTCGGCGAGCACGTGCACCGTGCAGCCGTCGGGCACCGGCGTGCCGGGCAGGCCCGGGTAGGCGAAGAAGTGCACCGGCGACGCGGCCCCGGCCAGCACCAGGTGCGCGGTGCCGGCCAGCGCGGCGATCGCCATCTCGGGCGGGTACGGCAGCCGACCGACGTCGGGCAGGCCGGCGCCCCGGACCATGCGCGCCGGGAAGGTCTCCGCCAGCAGCCGGGAACCGGTGCCGGCGGCGACCTGCCCGGCGGCCAGCAGACCCTCCTCGCTCGCCACCACGTCGCCGCCGACGAGGAGCACCGTCGGCTCCCCGCGGCCGAGCACGTCGGCGACCTCGGCGACCACGGTGTCGGCGACCCGCGGCGCGGGCCGCGCCGGCACGGGCGGGGCCACCGACGCGCCCTCCCCCCACGAGACGTCGGCGGGCAGGACCAGGGTCGCCACCCCACCGCGGGCCGCCGCGGCCACCGCCTCGGCGGCGTCGGCGCCGACGTCCTCGGGCGTCAGGGACCGGCGCACCCAGGCCGACACCGGCCCGGCCAGCGCGTCGATGTCGGACTCCAGCGGCGCGTCGAGCCGCTTGTGCCCGCGCGCGTGGTCACCGACCACGACGACCTGCGGGGCCCGCCCGCGCCGGGCGTTGTGCAGGTTGGCCAGCGCGTTGCCCAGGCCCGGGCCCAGGTGCAGCAGCGTGGCCGCCGGGCGGCCGGCCATGCGGGCGTAGCCGTCGGCCGCGCCGGTGGCCACGCCCTCGAACAGGGTGAGCACGCCGCGCATCTCCGGGACGTCGTCCAGGGCGGCGACGAAGTGCATCTCGGAGGTGCCGGGGTTGGCGAAGCAGACGTCCACCCCGGCGCCGACGAGCGTGCGGATGAGGGCCTGCGCGCCGTTGGGTGCGTCCGTCACGGCATGAAGGGCAGGCCGGTGTTCAGCTCGCGCACCTCGAAGTGCGCGATCGTCGCCCCACCGGTGGCGAAGTTGGCCACGTCGGCGGCCGCGGCCTGACCCTCGGGGGAAGCGAAGGCCTTGCCCATCGCCTCCTCGGACTCGAAGTCCAGCTCGGCGACCAGGTAGGGCACCTGCTGGGAGGGGTCCAGCGCCGCCGCGTGCCCGACGGTGAAGCGGACCAGCCCGGGCATCTCCACGGCCAGCGGCACGTGGGTGTCCCGGTAGTACTCGTCGAAGGCCCCCGGGTCCTCGGGCTGCCCGTAGCTGACCACGACCCTGTGCACCATGTCAGACCGCTCCTCGCGTCGGCCCGGGCACCGCTGCCCGGGGGTCGCCCCCCACCCTGGCAGGCGGGGGGCGACCGGCGCGACCGGGGGCGCGCCGCGGATCAGAAGGTGAGCACCAGCCGGCCGCGGACCCCGCCGGCCTCCAGCACGCGGTGCGCCTCGGCACCCTGCTCCGCCGGGAAGGTGCGCGCCACCCGCAGGGTGAGCACGCCCGCCGCGGCCAGCGCGCGCAGCCGCTCCAGCGCGGCGGCGTCCTCGGCGGCGCGGCGCACCAGCACCGGGGTCACCCGCAGGTCGCGCGCACCGTCCCCGCGGTAGCCGCGGACGGTGGCGACCGCGCCGCCGTCCCGCACCGCGGGCAGCACCTGCGCGTCCTGCACCGACCCGTCGGCCAGGCCGTCCACCCCGTCGGGGTGCAGCTCCCGGATCCGCCCGGCGACGTCCGGGCCGCGGCGCACCACCTGGTGGGCGCCCAGTTCCCGCACCAGCTCCTCGTCGGCCTCGGAGGCGTCGGCGACGACGGTCAGCCCCGCGTGCCGGGCCAGCTGGACGACGTAGCCGCCGAACGCGCCGGCCGCGCCGGTCACCGCGAGGACCTGCCCCGGCCGCAGCGCCAGCGCCTCGAGCGCCAGGTGCGCGGTCAGGCCGTTCATCGGCAGGGTCGAGGCCGCGACGTCGTCGGCCCCGTCGGGTACCCGGGCCACGGAGGCGGCCGGCAGCACGAGGTCCTCCCGGTAGGCGCCGTGCGCGCCGGTGGGGACGACGACCGCCATCACCCGGTCGCCCGGCGCGAGGTCGGTCGCGGTGCCCGGGCCGACCTCCACGACCTCGCCGGCGGCGTCCATGCCGGGCACGTACGGGAAGTCCTGCACCGGGTCCCGGGAGGCGTAGGCCCCGCTGCGCAGGTGCGTGTCGGTCGGGTTGACCGTCGCCGCGCGCACGCGCAGGCGCACCTGGCCCGGGCCCAGCGGCTCGTCGGGGACGTCGACGACGTGCAGGGCCTCGGGCCCGCCGAACTCGGTGACTGCCACAGCTCTCATGACCCTCGGCAAGGTCCCCGGCCGCCGCCCTCTTCCCGCCGGGCCGTCGTCCCCCAGGGACCCCGGGCCGTCCCCAGCGACCCCGGGCCGTCGTCCCCCAGGGACCTACGCCTCTGAGGGCACCGGCCACCGAGGCGTAGGAACCCGGGAAGACGGAGCGACCCGCCGTCGGCGCGCCGGGAATGACGGAGGCGTCCCGGGTGCTGCAGACCACATCCCCCACCTTTCCGCGAGAGGTCGCGCATGCCCGCACTCCTGCAGGACCGCCCGACGCCGCCCCCCGCCGCGCCGCCCCGTCGATCCCGCCGCAGACTCGTCGCCGCCGGAATCGGCCTGGCCGTGCTCGTGCCCGTCGCCGCTCAGGTGCGCGACTGGCTGCCCGGCTTCGGCGACCCGTTCGAGCAGCAGGTCGTCCACCGCGACACCACCCCGCTGCTGCTGGCCCTGGAGGACCTCGCCGAGTACCACGCCGCCGCGGGCACCTTCCAGGTCGTCGTCGACCGCGAGGTCGACACCCCGTGGGTGCCCTCGGCGATCAGCGGGGAGCGCGTCTCCTTCCTCGCCACCGGGACCGTCGACGCCGCCGTCGACTTCTCGGGCCTGGACGACGACCGGGTGACCCTCTCGCCCGACGGCCGCTCGGCCACCGTCGTCCTCCCCGCACCGGAGCTCGGCGAGGTGCGGATCGACCCGGAGGAGAGCCGGGTCCTCGACCGGGACCGCGGGGTGCTCGACCGCGCCGCCGATGCCCTCGGCGACGGGCCCGGGGACGACGGCGAGCTGTACGGGCTGGCCGAGCGCCGGCTGGCCCGCGCCGCCGCCGCCAGCGACCTGCTGGAGCGGGCGGAGGGCAACACGCGCGCCATGCTCACCGGGCTGGCGGGCTCGTTCGGGGTCGAGGACGTCGAGGTCCGCTTCGAGGCGGCCCCGGGCGACGGTTCCTGACCCCCGGGCACGCGATCTGCACGGTCGGGGCTCCCGGGCCGCGGGAGGCCCCGACCGTGCAGGTCGCGCGGCCACGGGAGCAAGGCAGGAGGTCCTCCCTCAGCGCTTGAGGCCGTACTCCTTGAGCAGGCCGCGGCTGATGATCGTCTTCTGGATCTCGCTGGTGCCCTCGCCGATGAGCAGGAACGGCGCCTCGCGCATCAGCCGCTCGATCTCGTACTCCTTCGAGTAGCCGTACCCGCCGTGGATGCGGAAGGCCTGCGTGGTGACCTCGGCGCAGTACTCGCTGGCCAGCAGCTTGGCCATGCCGGCCTCGACGTCGTTGCGCGCCCCGGCGTCCTTGAGCTTGGCGGCGTTGACCATCATCAGGTGCGCCGCCTCCACCTTGGTGGCCATCTCGGCCAGCTGGAACGCGATGGCCTGGTGCTGGGCGATCGGCTTGCCGAAGGTCTCCCGCTGCTGGGCGTAGGCGACGGCCAGCTCGAAGGCGCGGATCGAGATGCCGCAGGCGCGGGCGGCCACGTTGACCCGCCCGACCTCGACGCCGTCCATCATCTGGGCGAAGCCCCGCCCGGGCGTGCCGCCGAGGATCGCGTCGGCGCCGATCCGGAAGCCGTCGAACACCAGCTCCGTGGTGTCCACGCCCTTGTAGCCCATCTTGTCGATCTTGCCCGGGACGGTGAGCCCCGGGAGCACCTCGCCGAAGCCGGCCGGCTTCTCGACCAGGAACGTGGTCAGGTTCTGGTGCGCCTTCTCGGCACCCTCGTCGGTGCGCACCAGCGCGGCGACCAGGGTCGAGGACCCGCCGTTGGTGAGCCACATCTTCTGCCCGTCGATGACGTAGCCGTCGCCGTCCCGCGTGGCCTTCGTGCGGATGCCGGCGACGTCGGAGCCCAGCCCGGGCTCGGACATCGAGAAGGCGCCGCGCACCTCGCCGGTGGCCATCCGCGGCAGCAGGCTCTCCTTCTGCTCCGGGGTGCCGTGCTGCATCACCATGTAGGCGACGATGAAGTGGGTGTTGATCACGCCGGAGACGCTCATCCAGCCCCGGGCGATCTCCTCCACGGCCAGCGCGTAGGTCAGCAGCGACTCGCCGAGCCCGCCGAACTCCTCGGGGATGGTGAGCCCGAAGATGCCCAGTTCCTTGAGGCCGTCGACGATCTCCTGGGGGTAGGCGTCGGCGTGCTCCAGCTCCTGGGCGTGCGGGATGATCTCCTTGTCCACGAACGTGCGGACGGTCGCCAGGATCTCCTGCTGGACGTCGGTCAGGTCGGCGGTCTGCGCCAGGCGGGCCATGGGGGTGCCTCCTCGGGACGGCTCTGTCCGTGGTTACCGGTGAGTATGGGCCACCGCCCCGCCCGACCCCCGGTGTCCCTCGTCACTCCCCCGGCGCGGTTACCGTCGAGCCGGTGGGGGTCCCGCGCGTCGCCGCCGTCGTCACCGCTGCCGTCCTCGCCACCGGGCTGCTCGGCGGCTGCACCGGGAGCGCCGGGGAACCGGCCGCGACCCGCACGGGGGAACCGGCCCCGGCGCGGGCCGAGCAGTCGGCCGCGGCGGCGGCCGACCCCGCGGCCGCCGGCACGGCCGCGGAGGCGGCGCTCGCCGTCGCCCTGCGCGCCTCCGACCTGCCCGAGGGGTGGCGGGTGCAGGCCAACCCCGTGCCGGACGGCGACCTGGCGGGCAGCCCGAGCCTCGCCGGGATCTGCGGCGTTCCCTTCGCCTCCGAGGCACGGCGCACGGCCAAGTTCCCGGTCGTGGGGGTGGATCCCGCCGGCCAGGCCGCGGTGGCCTCGGAGGCGATCGCCTACGACTCGCCCGAGGCCGGGGAGCTGGCCCTCACCGAGCTCCGCGACGCGCTGCGGTCCTGCCCGGCCGACGACCGCACCCTGGTCGAGCCCCCGCCCCTCGACGGGCTGACCGGCACCGTCGTCGCGGCCCGGTGGCAGCTCGAGGACGGCACGACCCAGGACCTCGTCGCCCAGGGGCGTGGCGCGGTGGTGTCCGTGCTGATCGCGGAGGATGCTGCGGCGGGCGCGACGGCGGCCCGGGGCATCGCCGCCCGGCTGGCCGCGCTGCCCACGGCCGCGGTCGGCAGGTGACCGGCGGCCCGGCGACGGGAGGACGGCATGGGCACCCACGACGACCGACGGCACGGCACCCCGCCGCCCGGCTGGGCGCAGGTGCCCGCGTACGGACCCCCGCCGGGGTCCGGCGTCCCGCCGGGGTACCCGTACGGCCCCGGGCCCTACCGGCGCCCGACGAACACCCTCGCCGTCCTGTCGCTGGTCATGGCCTTCGTCTTCGCGCCGGCGGGCCTGGTGCTGGGCATCGTGGCGCGGCGGCAGATCCGGCAGACCGGCGAGGAGGGCGACGGTCTCGCCCTGGCCGGCATCGTCGTCGGGGGCATCGCCTGCGCCCTCGTCGTCCTGCTGGTGGTGCTGTGGGTCGTCGCCCTCGTCGCCCTGGCCGGGGTCTCCTTCGCCCCGTGACGGCCCCCCTCAGGCCTCGGGTGGGGTGAAGGACGACGTCCGGCTCATGCCGGCAGCCCGGCCCTTGCCCGCGATGACCAGCGCCATCTTGCGGCTGGCCTCGTCGATCATCTCGTCGCCGAGCATGGCCGAGCCCTTCTTGCCGCCGGCCTCGGAGGTGTACCAGTCGTAGGCGTCGAGGATGAGCTCGGCGTGGTCGTAGTCCTCCTGGGACGGCGCGTAGATCTCGTTGGCCGCGTCGATCTGGCCCGGGTGCAGCACCCACTTGCCGTCGAAGCCCAGCACCGCCGAGCGCTTGGCCACCTCGCGGAAGGCGTCCACGTCGCGCACCTGGAGGAACGGCCCGTCGATGGCCTGCACGCCACGGGCGCGGGCGGCCATCAGGATCTGCATGAGGATGTAGTGGAACGGGTCGCCCGGGTAGTCCGGGTGCAGCGCACCAACCACCAGCGACTTCATGTTGATGCTGGCCATGAAGTCGGCCGGGCCGAAGATGATCGTCTCGATCCGCGGGCTGGCGAAGGCGATGTCGTTGACGTTGATCAGGCCCTGCGCGGTCTCGATCTGCGCCTCGATGCCGATCCGCCCGACCTCCAGGCCGTTGGCCTTCTCGATCTGGGTGAGCAGCAGGTCCAGCGCCGCGACCTGGGCGGCGTCGGCGACCTTGGGCAGCATGATGCAGTCGAGCTCGGCGCCGGCGCCCTCGACGACCTCGACGACGTCGCGGTAGGTCCACTCCGTCGTCCAGTCGTTGACCCGGACGGTGCGGATCTTCTCGCCCCAGCCGCCCTCGTTGAGCGCCGCGACGATGTTCTTGCGCGCACCGGGCTTGGCCAGCGGGGCGCAGGCGTCCTCCAGGTCGAGGAACACCTGGTCGGCGCCCAGCTCCTTCGCCTTCTCCAGGAACCGGGGGTTGCTGCCCGGCACGGCGAGGTTGGAACGGCGGGATCGGAGCTCGGCCACGGTGCCTCCGCGAGACGTCGACGTTGGGTTACCGGAGGGTAGCGACGGCTCAGGTGGCCGGTTCCACCAGCGTCGAGGGCCGCCCGGCACGCACCACGAGGGCCACCCCCGCCACGACCAGCGCCACCCCCGGCAGCGCCAGCAGCGGCGGCACCTGCTGCAGCAGCACGAGGGCGAACAGCAGCGCGCCGGGCACCTCGAGCAGCACGACCAGGCTCACCACGGTGGGGCCGACGGCGGAGAGCACCAGGTTGAGCAGCGTGTGCCCGAACAGCTGCGCGCAGACGGTGATGCCGGCGATGAGCAGCCAGTCGCGGGCCGGGAAGCCGACGAGCGGGGCGCCGACCACGGCCGCGGCGACGGCCACGACCACCGCGCAGGTGGAGTAGCAGACGACGGCGTAGGCCGACGTGGACAGCCGCTGCCGGGCCCGCGCACCGGCCAGCACGTAGCCGGCGGCGCAGATCGCACCCAGCAGCGCCAGCCCGTCACCGGCCAGGGCGCGCAGGCTCACGCGGACGTCGACGCCGGCGATGAGGACCACCCCCGCGACGGCCAGCACCAGCCCCCACCAGACCGCGGCCGGCAGGCGCACCCCGCCGGCCCGGGCGACCAGGGCGGTCCAGACCGGGGTCGTGGTGACAAGCGCGGTGGAAGCGGCCACCGTGGTCATCGACAGGCTGGGCAGCCACGCGGCGAAGTGCGCGGCGAGGAACAGCCCGGCCACCGCGGAGGTGCGCAGGTCGGCCGCCCGCAGCCCGGCCGGCGCGCGCCGCTCGCGCAGCAGCAGCACCGGCAGCAGCGCGGCGGCCCCCGCGGCGTTGCGCCAGAAGGCCAGCGCCAGCACCGGTGCGGCCAGCAGCGTCGTCAGCGGCGCGGACAGCGAGATGCCGACCACCGCCAGCGACATGACCCCGAGCTCCCGCCCGCCGGGCCGGTGCAGCGCCCACGCGGCGGCGGCGGAGGCGGATGCCGGGGCGGTCACGGGGCCCGACGGTAGCCTCGTCCCCCGTGACCACGGTGACCCGGGCGTACGTCTCACGCGTCGCCGGGCTGCCGGTGTTCGACCCCAACGGCGACCGCGTCGGCAAGGCCCGGGACGTCGTCGTCGCCCTGCGCGTGGGCACCGCCCCGCCGCGGGTCCTCGGCCTGGTGGTGGAGGTGGTCGCCCGCCGGCGCATCTTCGTGCCGATGGGCCGGGTGACCACCCTGGACCCGGGGGCCGTCGTCCTGGCCTCCGGCACCCTCAACCTGCGGCGGTTCGAGCAGCGCGCCGGGGAGACGCTGGTGCTCGGCGAGCTGCTCGACCGGTCGGTGCGGATCGCCGAGTCCGGGCGGCCGGCCACCGTCGTCGACGCGGGCATGGAGCAGACCCGCACCGGTGACTGGCTGCTCTCCCGGCTGGCCGTGCAGGAGCCCGGCCGGCTCGGCCGCCGCGGCCAGCTGCACCAGCTGGCCTGGGACGAGGTGACCGGGCTGGCGCTGCCCGAGACCGGGCAGGGCGCCGAGACGCTCATCGCCACCTACCGCGAGCTCAACGCCGCCGACCTCGCCCACGCGCTGCAGGAGCTGCCGGTCAAGCGGCGGCACGAGGTGGCCGAGGCCCTGGACGACGACCGGCTGGCCGACGTGCTCGGCGAACTGCCCGAGGGCGACCAGCTGTCGATCCTGGGGACGCTCAACGAGGGCCGCGCCGCCGACGTCCTGGAGGTCATGGACCCCGACGACGCCGCCGACCTGCTCGCCGAGCTGTCCAACGTCGACCGCAACCGGCTGCTCGAGCTGATGGAGCCCGACGAGGCCGAGCCGGTGCGCCAGCTGCTGCAGTACTCCGAGGACACCGCCGGCGGCATCATGACCAGCGAGCCGGTGATCCTCACCCCGGACGCGACGATCGCCGAGGCGCTGGCGCGGGTGCGCCAGCCGGAGCTGAGCCCGGCCCTGGCCAGCCAGGTCTACGTGTGCCGCCCGCCCGCGGCCACCCCCACCGGGCGCTACCTGGGCCTGGCGCACATCCAGCGGCTGCTCCGCGAGCCGCCGTCCAGCCTGGTCAGCGGCGTGCTCGACGACATGGACCCGCTGCGCCCCGGGGCGCCGCTGGGCGAGGTCACCCGCTACTTCGCCACCTACAACCTGGTCGCCGCCCCCGTGGTCGACCCGCAGGGCCGGCTGGTCGGCGCGGTCAGCGTCGACGACGTGCTGGACCACCTCCTGCCCGACGACTGGCGCGAGCGGGCCCGCCGTGGCTGAGGGCCGGCGGCTCGACGTCCCCCGCGGCGCGCGGACCTTCGGCAGCTTCCTGCGGCTGGACCCCGACGCGGTGGGCCGCTACGCGGAGGGGATCGCCCGGTTCCTGGGGACCGGCCGCTACCTCGCCGTCCAGACGCTGCTCGTCATCGTCTGGATCGCCCTCAACGTCTTCGCGGTCCGGCTGCGGTGGGACCCGTACCCGTTCATCCTGCTCAACCTGGCGTTCTCCACCCAGGCCGCCTACGCCGCCCCGCTGATCCTGCTGGCGCAGAACCGCCAGGCCGACCGCGACCGGGTGCAGGCCGAGGAGGACCGCGCCCGGGCGGCGGTGACCCGGGCCGACACCGAGTACCTGGCCCGCGAGCTCGCCGCCCTGCGCGTGGCGATCGGCGAGCTGGCCACCCGCGACTTCATCCGCGGCGAGCTCGGCCGGCTGACCGAGGAGACCGCGGAGGAGGCCGAGCGCCGGGAGCGCAAGGCGCGCAGGAAGCGCGAGCGGGAGGCCGCCGCGCAGGAGACCGCCGGCTGACCCCGACCGGTCGGCGACCTCAGCCGGTCAGCACGTGCACCAGGGCGCCGGCCGCCCCCGCGAGCAGGAGGACGACGACGAACGGGGCGCGCAGGGCCAGCGCCACCGCGGCCACGGCGAGCCCGGCCAGCCGGCCGTCGACGACGAGGGCCGCCCCGGCGGTGAGCGCCTGCACGGCGACCAGCGCGGCCAGGAGCGCGGCCGGGACGAAGTCCACCACCCGGGTCACCCACGGGTGCTGCACCCACGCGGCCGGCACCGACAGCCCGGCCAGCTTGAGCAGGTAGCACCCGACCGAGGCGGCGACCACCACGACCCACAGCGCGCCGCCGCTCACGCCCGCCCCCCGGCCGGGCGCGGCCGGCCCGCCAGCAGCACCGCCACCGCGGCGGCGAGGACCTGGACCCCCGGGGGCACGACCGGGGTCAGCAGCAGCGCGACCGCCGCCCCGCCCGCGGCCACCCGGCGCTGCACCGGGGCCTCGGGCGCGCCGCGCTGCAGCCGCGGCCAGAGCAGCGCCAGGAACGCCGCCGGGACGACCGCGTCGAGCGCGGCCCGCGCGGTCTCGCCGAGCGCGGCGGCGCCCAGCACGCCGGCCAGCGTCGCGGCGTTCCAGGTCAGGTACAGCGTGGCGCCGCCGGCCAGGAAGGCCAGCCGGGCCAGCCCGCGGTCGGGGGCGGCGACGGCGAGCGCGGTGGTCTCGTCGATGACCCAGTGCGCGGTGCCGGCGCGACGGAGGAACCCGCGGGGGCGCAGCAGCGGCAGCAGCCGCACGCCGTAGAGGGTGTTGCGGGTGCCCAGCAGGAGGGCCGAGCCGATCGCGGCCGGACCGCTCCCGCCGGCCCCCAGGACGCCGACCAGCGCGAACTGCGAGGCGCCGGTGAACATGACCGCCGAGAGGACGACGGCCTGCCACGGGGACAGCCCGGCCGCGTCGGCCGCCGCCCCGAAGGCGGCGCCGTAGAGACCGACCGCCAGCCCGAGGCCGATCGCGTCGCGCAGGGTCGCGGCACGCTCCGCAGTGGTCACCCGGCGACCCTAGGGAACGCCACCGACGGGCCGTGTGACCTCCCCCGAGCGCGGGCACGGGGACAAGGTCGGCCGGCCGAGACGAGGTGCTGATGACGCTGACGCAGCGGCTGGACCGGTTCCAGCGGCGCCACCGCTGGGCGGGCTTCCCGCTGGCGGTGCTCTACAAGTTCTTCGACGACACGGGGATCTACCTCGCGGCGCTGATGGCGTACTACGCGCTGCTGTCGCTGTTCCCGCTGCTCCTGCTGCTCACCACGGTGCTCGGGTACGTCCTGGCCGGCGACCCCGACCTCCAGGCGGACATCGTCGACACCGCGCTGGCGCAGTTCCCCGTCATCGGCGCGCAGCTGGAGGAGCCGGAGCGGCTCGGTGGCGGCGCGGTGGGCCTCACCATCGGCATCGCCGGCGCCCTGTACGGCGGCCTCGGCGTGGGGCTGGCCCTGCAGAACGCCATGAACACCGCGTGGGCCGTGCCGCGCAACCGCCGTCCCAACCCCTTCGCCGCCCGGGGCCGCAGCCTGCTGCTGCTGTGCACGGTGGGCCTGGCGCTGCTGGCCACCACGGCGCTGTCGACCTTCTCGGGCAACGCGACCGTCTTCGGGGCCGACCTGGGCACCGTCCTCCCGATCGTCATGATCGGCGTCTCGGTGCTGGTCAACGCCGGGTTCCTCGTGCTGGCCTTCCGGCTGGCCACCGCGCGCGACCTGTCGTTCCGCGACGTCGCCCCGGGGGCCCTGGCCGCCGCGGTCGTCTGGCAGCTGCTGCAGTCCTTCGGCGGCATCCTGGTCACCCGGGTGGTGCGCGACTCCAGCGCGACCAACGGGGTCTTCGCCCTCGTCCTGGGCCTGATCGCCTTCCTGTTCGTGGCCGCGATCGCCGTCGTGCTGTGCGTGGAGGTCAACGTGGTGCGGGTCGACCGGCTGTGGCCGCGGGCGCTGCTCACCCCGTTCACCGACGACGTCGAGCTCACCCGCGGCGACGAGCGGGTCTACACCCGCGCGGCCCGCGCGCAGCGCACCAAGGGGTACGAGCGGGTCGAGGTCCGCTTCGACAAGCGGCTCGACGAGGACACCTCCCCGGGTGTTCCGCTGCCGGGGGCGCCGGTGATCCCGGTGCTGCGCGAGCCGGACGACGGGCAGCCGCGGTGAGGGCCGGGTGAGGGGTACCTCACGGCCGCGGCCGCCGGTGCCCTCCGGGGCCGCCGTACAGTGGCGGTGGGCCGAGTGGGCAGGTCGTGGCCCGGATGCGGCCGTCCGCCCCCGGATCCCCCGACGGAGGAGACAGACGAGAACGATGCCCGACCAGCTGACCGGCACCCCCGCGCTGGACGCCGTCAACGCGGCGCTGGCGACCGTCCAGGACCCGGAGATCAACCGCCCGCTGCCCGAGCTGGGCATGGTCAAGGACGTCCAGATCGAGGCCGACGGCACCGTCCGGGTCGAGGTCTACCTCACCGTCGCCGGCTGCCCGATGCGCCAGACCATCACCGACCGGGTCACCGAGGCCGTCTCCAACGTCCCCGGGGTCACCGCGGTGCAGGTGGGCCTGGACGTCATGAGCGACGAGCAGCGCGCCGAGCTGCGCCGCACCGTCCGGGGGGACGCCGCCGACCCCGTGATCCCCTTCGCCCAGCCCGGCTCGCTGACCCGCGTCTACGCGGTCGCCTCCGGGAAGGGCGGCGTCGGCAAGTCCAGCGTCACGGTGAACCTCGCCGCCGCGCTGGCCAAGCGGGGCCTGTCCGTGGGCGTGGTGGACGCCGACATCTACGGCCACTCGGTGCCCCGCATGCTGGGCGTCGAGGACAAGCCGACCCAGGTCGACAACATGATCATGCCGCCGCAGGCCTTCGGCGTGAAGGTCATCTCGATCGGCATGTTCACCCCGGGCAACACCCCGGTCGTGTGGCGCGGACCGATGCTGCACCGGGCGCTGCAGCAGTTCCTCGCCGACGTGTGGTGGGGCGACCTCGACGTCCTGCTGCTGGACCTGCCGCCCGGTACCGGCGACGTCGCCATCTCGATCGCCCAGCTGCTGCCCAACGCCGAGATCCTCGTCGTGACCACCCCGCAGCTGGCCGCCGCCGAGGTCGCCGAGCGGGCCGGGGCGATCGCCACCCAGACGCACCAGCAGGTCGTCGGGGTCATCGAGAACATGAGCTGGATGGACCTGCCCGACGGCTCCCGGGTCGAGGTCTTCGGGTCCGGCGGCGGGCAGACGGTCTCCGACGCGCTGACCCGCACCCTCGGTGCCCGGGTCCCGCTGCTGGGGCAGATCCCGCTGGACACCCGGGTGCGCGAGGCCGGGGACGCCGGCGCCCCCGTCGTCCTGGCCGAGCCGGAGTCGCCGGCCGCGCAGGCGCTGAGCGCGGTGGCCGACGGTCTCGCCGTCCGCCAGCGCGGGCTGTCGGGCATGTCGCTGGGGCTGACCCCGGTCCGCCACTGAGCGCAGACGCCGAGAGGCCGGTCCCCGCGCGGGGGCCGGCCTCTCGTGCTGTCGGGGGTGGTACCGGGGCGTGGTCGGCACCGGCCGCGGCACCCCGCGCCGGCGCGGCATGGGAAGCTCTTCCCCCGTCTGCAGGCCGCGAACGCGGGAAAAGCTTCCTCTGCACTCGGGCCCGGGGCGGCTTCCCACGGCGCTGCCCCCGGCGGGAGCTGCCCGGCGGACCCGCTCGGCGCGGACCGGCGGATCAGGTCGCGTCGACGTCGAACGGCGGCGGGGTGGCGTGGTCGCGGGTGCGGACGGCGTCCCGGGCGGCCACCGCACCGCCGGTCTTGGTCAGCCCGACCGAGCCGGTGGCGCTGCCGCGGCGAGCCGGCGGGGCGTCGTCCTCGGCGAGCAGCTGGGTCCGGATGAAGGTCTTCGGGTGGTACTGGCGCAGGTCGAGGTCGCGCAGCCCGGCCAGGTCCTCCCCCAGCGACTCGTCCACCTGCGCCCGGACGCCGGTCACCGCCGTGCGCACCTTCTTCAGCCCGGCGGCGGCCTCCTTGGCCAGGTCGGGCAGCCGCTCGGGGCCGAAGATGAACAGCGCGGCGAGCGCGAGGACGACGATCTCGCCCCAGCCGATCGAGTCGAACACACCCGCTCCCGTCCTGCCGGCGCACGGACCGGTGCCGCGCGCCCCCAGCGTAGGTCTCCCGCCGCTGCGGGTCACCGCCCCCGAGGTGGTGCGGGGCGGGTCACGCCGCGTCGAGGGTCGCCTCGAGGGTGGTCGACGACCCGTTGCGGACCACCTCGACGGTCACCGTGTCCCCCGGGTCCCGGGAGTCCACGGCGACGACGAGTTCCTCGGAGCTGCCGACGGGCTGGTCGTCCACGGCGATGATGACGTCCTGCTCGCGGATGCCGGCCTCCGCGGCCGCGCTGCCCGGCTCCACGTTGACCACCAGGGCGCCGTCCCGGGTGCCGTCGGTCACCGACCGGGCGTTGACGCCGAGCGAGGCGTGCACGGCGCGGCCGGTGCTGATCAGCTGCTCGGAGACGTCGCGCACGGTGTCGATCGGGATCGCGAAGCCGAGGCCCACGCTGCCGCCGCCCAGCGAGGCGATGGCGGTGTTGATGCCGATGACCTCGCCGGCGCCGTTGACCAGGGCGCCACCGGAGTTGCCGGGGTTGATCGGCGCGTCGGTCTGCACGGCGCTGATGACGGCGTTGGTGTCGCTGCCCTCCCCGGCCAGCCGCACCGGCCGGTCGAGGGCGCTCACGATGCCGCTGGTGACCGTGCTCGCCAGGCCGAGCGGCGACCCGATGGCGACCACCGGGTCGCCGACCACGACGGAGTCCGAGCTGCCGAGCGCGGCGGTCAGCAGACCGGGCCGCTCGACCTTGAGGACGGCGAGGTCGCTGGCCGGGTCGCGCCCGACGATGCGCGCCGCCGAGCCGGTGCCGTCGTCGAACACCGCGCGGATCTCCGCTCCCTCGACGCCGTCGGCGCCGGAGACCACGTGGTTGTTGGTCACGATGTAGCCGTTCTCGCCGTCGATCACCACGCCGGAACCGGTGGCGCCGGCCTGGCCGATGCGCACCTCGACCGACACGACGGCGGGGGTCACCCGGGCGGCGATGTCGGAGACCGATCCGGGCTCGCGGGCGATGCCCTCGTCGGTCTCGTTGAGCTGGGTGCCCGGCGCGAGCAGCGGCGTCTCCTCCGCGGTGCGGGTCAGCAGGTAGCCGATCCCACCGCCGAGGGCGCCGGCGACGAGGACTGCGAGCAGCGCGAGCGCGGACACCCGGACCGACAGGTCACGCAGGCGCAGCCGCCGGCGGCCGCGCGCGTCGACGACCACGGGCCCGGGCTGCTCGGCCAGGTCGTCCTCGAACACGGCCGGCCCGGTGAGCCCGGCGGGGGCGTGGGGATCACGCCAGGGGTCGGTGCGGGCGTCGGGCTTCCACCACGGTCCGGCCGACGTGCGGCGGCGGCCCGGGCGGCCGCCCGGCGGCTCCTGGAGGCCCCGCGCGGCGCCCGGCGGCGGCGCGAAGGCCCGCAGGACCGCCTCCGGCGGCGGGGCCGGCACGGGCGGCGGCGGGGGCGGCGGACGGTCCCGGCCGAAACTGCCGTCGACCGCCGCGGGGCGGGAGAAGGCTGCGTGGTGGGGGGCGTCGGGCCGCGCGGCCCGGGGCAGCACGACGGGCCGGGTCGCGCCCGGCGGCGGGTCGAAGCCGCCCACGCCCTCCCGGGGGCGGGCGAAGGTCTCGTCGGGGACCTGCTCCGGCGCCGGGACGCCGTCCTGCGGGTCGCGCTCGTCCTCGGGGTCGGCGGGCAGCGGGTCCTCCCCGGGAGGTCCGGCGGTGGGGGTGGTCAGGGCGTGCCGCCCGCGGCAGCGGCGGGGGTGGGGGCGGCCGAGCCGTTGCCGGCGACCCGGGCGGCGAACGGCGGCACGATCTCGCTGCGCTGGTCACCGGACGGCCGGGCCACCGACGGGGGTGTCCCCCCGTCGCCCGCCCCGCCGGCCGGCAGGCTGAGCGCCATCAGGGTCACCCCGAGGCCGAGCCCGGCCAGGGCGCCGGTCATCCCGCGGCGCAACCACCGGGCCTGCCCGGGGCGCTCCTCCGGCCGCCGGGCGTCGAGGGGCACCGACCAGGAGCCCGACGCGCCGGAGACGGTGAGCTGCCCGGGGCCCGCGCTCAGCGAGCCGCCGCCGGACCCGGGGACGTCCGCGGTGAACGGGATCGCCTGCAGCCGGCTCAGCAGGTCGCCGGGGATGCAGACGTCGGAGGCCCGGTGCAGCGTCTCCTTGGCCTCGCGCTGCGCCTCCACGGCCATGCGGCACTGGGCGCAGCCGCCGAGGTGGCGGGCGGCCCGGGCGGCGGGGCCGCCCGACAGCTCACCGTCGACCAGGGCGGTGATCGCCTCCTGCGCCAGGTGGCTCTCGGGGATGTTCACCCCGCACTCCCCTCCGGGACCGGCGGCCGACGCGGGGCCAGGTGGGCCAGCGCCTCCCGCAGCTGCACGCGGCCGCGGTGGATGCGGCTGCGCACGGTGCCCAGCTTGATGCCGAGCGTGGCCGCGATCTCCTCGTAGGTCAGGCCCTCGATGTCGCAGAGGACGACGGCGACGCGGAACTCCGGGGAGAGGGCGTCGAGCGCCGCCTGCACCTGCGGGTCGAGGTGGGTGTCGGCGTAGACCTGCTCCGGGCTGGGCGCCGTGCCGGGCAGCCGCTCGGTGTCCTCCGGCAGCGCGTCGAAGCGGATGCGCTGCCGGCGGCGGACCATGTCGAGGAACAGGTTGGTGGTGATGCGGTGCAGCCAGCCCTCGAACGTCCCGGGCGAGAAGTCGGCCAGCGACCGGAACACCCGGACGAAGGTCTCCTGCGTGAGGTCCTCGGCGTCCTGGGCGTTGCCGGAGAGGCGGTAGGCCAGCCGGTAGACCCGGGCGGAGTGGTCGCGGACCACCTGCTCCCAGGTCGGCGCGACCCAGGGCTCGCCGCCCGCGGTGGTCGCGGGGGTGGGCACGTCGGGCTCGGGCACGGCTCCAGTATCGCGGACGGGGGCCGCGCCGGGCCGCCCGGCGTCAGCGGGTCGGGGGACGGTGGCTCGCTCGGGGCGCACGTACGGGTCAACGGGGCGGGATCGGGCCGGTGTTCCCGTTCACAGGGTGTTCACAGCTGCGCGGCGCCGCCGGGCGGAGCACCGCCCGGCCACTACCCTCGCCCGGTGATGACGGACGCGGGGACGACGGGCGGGCGGCCCTCGCCCCGAGGTTGGGCGGGCCGGTGACCGCCGGGGCGCCGCGGCCGGGCGTCGACGCCTGGGCCGACCGCTACGCCACCGAGACCACGGCGGTCGTGGCCGCCCGGTCGCGGGCCGCCCGGCTCGGCGGGCCGCCACCGGTCGAGCCCGCCGTGGGGGCCACGCTGGCCGTGCTGGCCGCCGGCGGGGGGGCCCGCGCCGTGGTGTCGATCGGCAGCGGGGGCGGCGTGGCCGGGCTGTGGCTGCTGCAGGGCATGCGGCCCGACGGCGTCCTCACCGCGCTGGACGCCGACCCCGAGCAGCTGCGCGCCGCCCGGCGTGCCTTCGGCGAGGCCGGGTACCCGGCCGGCCGGACGCGGATGATCTTCGGCACCCCGGCGGAGGTGCTGCCGCGGCTGTCCCCCGGCGCCTACGACATGGTGGTCTGCGCGGGGCCGCCGACCGAGTACGCCGGGCACCTCGCCGCCGTGCTCGACCTGGTGCGCGTCGGCGGCACGGTCACCTGCCACGGGCTGCTGGCGGACGGCCGGATCGCCGACCGCGCGGCCCGTGACGAGCAGACGGTGGCCTGGCGGGAGTTGGCCCGCACGGTGCGCGAGCACGAGGACCTCACCTCCGCCGTCCTCCCCATCGGGGCCGGGCTGCTCGTGGCCACCCGCCGCCGCTGAGCAGTTCGACAGCTCCTACCTGGTTCAACGGTCGCTGCTGGACTGCGCTGAGCCTCGTGAGGTGCTGAGCCTCGTGAGGTGCTGAGCCTCGTGAGGTGCTGAGCCTCGTGAGGTGAGGAGAGCGCATCGACCGTGGCAGCGATCCGTACACGCCGGACGCGGGGGCGCCACCTCGATTCCCGGTAGGACGACGCACCGAGGTCGACGACTTCCGCGTACTCCTGCAGCGACTCGCCCGCGGCTACACCGAGCAGTCCCTCGTGATCACCGGCCTGCGCGGCGTCGGCAAGACCGTGCTCCTCGGTCAGTACCGACGCATCACTGAAGAAAGTCGCGGGTGCCGATCGATGCCGAGGTCTCGAAGGACACGCCGTCCGGCCCCCAGATGGCCAACCTCGCGCGCAGAGCCCGCTTCTCCGTGTCGCCGTGGGCCCGATGGGGGGAGCCGCGCCACCGGGGCCGCGGGCGTTCTCGAGTCGTTGTCACCGACGGTTCACGCGGACGGCACCCTCACCGCGGGGCTGGACGTCGACCCGCAGTGGGGACGGGCGGACACGGGCCACCTCGGCGAGGACCTGGCCGATGTCTTCGCAGCCATGGGAGAGGCCGCCGTCGAACAGGACACCGGCATCGTCTTCCTCTTCGATGAGGTCCAGTTCGATGAGGTCCAGTTCCTGTCGAAAGCGGACTGGAAGCCCTCGGGGCGATCCACCGCACCGTTCAGCGTCAGCTGCCCATCACCTTCGCAGGGGCAGGACTCCCCCAGCTCCCCGGGTGGCCGGTGATGCCGAGTCCTACGCCGAGCGCCTGTTCGAGTTCCCGGTGATCGGGGAGCTGCCCGGCACCGCTGCAGCCGAGGCCTTGACCGCGCCCGCCCGGGCAGAGGGAGTCACCTCCGAGTACGACGCGGTCGGGGAGACCGTGACCTGCACCGAGGGCTGCCCGTACTTCATCCAGGGGTTGGATCTCGAACAGATCCCGCCCGCCTCACCACGGCCTCGCATGCCCGGAACGTCACGCCGATGCCTGCGTCACACCACCGAACGGGAACTCGGCGACCGGGTCCCACGGGCCGCCGGCGTAGCGCCACAACCCGAGGCCCCGCGCGGGCACCCGCTCGGGGACGAACGCGGCCGAGAGGTCGGCCAGCAGGGCGCGGGCGGCGGCCGGCTCCACCTTGTTCTGCACGGTGACGTGCGGCCGGTGCGGCTGCCGGTCCTGCGGGGTGAGCCGGTTCGCCCAGCGGGCGGCCAGCCCCGCACGCAGGGCGGCGAGCTCGGCGGACTCGAGGGTGTAGGCCACGCCGCGGCCCAGCGAGCGCAGCCCGGTGACGGCCACGTCGAAGGCCGGACGCGCCGCGGCGGCGGCGAGGCCGGCGGCGACGGTCTCGGCGTCCTCCCCGGGGAGCGCGTGGAAGAGCGTCACGTGCGCGGCGAGGTGGTTGCGCTCCGGCGGGAAGTGGGCGGCGCGCAGCCGGTCGAAGCGGCCCTGCGCCTCCGCCCCCAGCAGCAAGGTGACGATCAGGGGGCGCACGGCCGCCGTCCCCGAGCGGGCCTCACACGTGGGCCCGGGCTCCCTTGCCGAGGACGGTGACCCCGCCGGGGCTGACGTGGTAGCGGTCGGCGTCGCCGATGACGTCCACGCCGATCCGGGCCCACGCGGGGACGACGACGTTCTTGTCGAGGATCGCCCGCCGGACGTAGGCCCCTTCGCCGATGTGGACGCCGTCCATGAGCACGCTGTCCTCGACCCGCGCGCCCCGCTCCACCCGCACGCCCGGCGAGACGACGGAGTTGTGCACCGACCCGCCGCCGATGATCACCCCGGCGCTGACCATCGACTCCTCGGCGCGCCCGCCGAGGACGAACTTCGCCGGGGGCTGCTGCGGTGGGAGCGTGAGGATCGGCCAGCGGTCGTTGTAGAGGTTGAAGATGGGGGTCACCGACACGAGGTCCATGTGGGCGTCGAAGTAGCTGTCGATGGTCCCGACGTCGCGCCAGTACCCGTGGTCGCGCTCGGTGGCGCCGGGGACGACGTTGGTGGAGAAGTCGTAGACCCAGGCCCGGCCCTGGTCGGACAGCATCGGCATGATCGAGCCGCCCATGTCGTGCACCGAGTGCTGGTCCTCGGCGTCGACCCGCAGGGCCTCGAGCAGCGTGTCGGTGGTGAACACGTAGTTGCCCATCGAGGCGAAGCTCTCCTCGGGCGAGTCCGGCAGCCCGGGCGGGTCGGCGGGCTTCTCGAGGAAGCCGCGCACCCTGCCCTCGGCGTCGGCGTCGATGACCCCGAACCCGGTGGCCTCGGCCCGGGGGACCCGCAGCCCCGCGATGGTGACCCCGGCCCCGGTCTGCAGGTGCTGCTCGATCATCTGCGCCGGGTCCATGCGGTAGACGTGGTCGGCGCCGAAGACCACCACGATGTCGGGCCGGGCGTCGTAGATGAGGTTCAGGCTCTGGAAGATGGCGTCGGCGCTGCCCATGTACCAGCGCGGGCCGAGGCGCTGCTGCGCCGGCACCGGGGTGATGTAGTTGCCCAGCAGCTGCGAGAGCCGCCACGTGGTGGTGATGTGCCGGTCGAGGCTGTGGCTCTTGTACTGGGTGAGGACGGCGATCTGCCGGATGTCGGCGTTGACCAGGTTCGAGAGCACGAAGTCGATGAGCCGGTAGTTGCCCCCGAAGGGCACCGCGGGCTTGGCCCGGTCCTGCGTCAGGGGCGCGAGCCGCTTGCCCTCACCACCGGCGAGGACGATGCCGAGAACCCGAGGACCGCCGCGCATGTCCGCAACCTAGTCCCTGGCCAGGGCCGCCGCGCCCCCGCGGGGGACCAGCGCCCCGTTCAGGGGACTCCCCGGCGACCTGCGACGGGTCCGTGAGGTCCCGCCCCGAGCGTGCGAGGGGTGGGGAGGACGGGCGGCCCCGTCCAGGGCACCGCCCCGAGCGTGCGAGGGGTGGGGAGGACGGGCGGCCCCGTCCAGGGCACCGCCCCGAGCGTGCGAGGGGTGGGGAGGACGGGGTCCTTCTATGGTGACCGCGTGCACATCGGGATCGTGACCCGCGAGTGGCCCCCGGACGTCTACGGCGGGGCCGGCGTCCACGTCGAGCACCTCGCCGCCGCCCTCCGCGGGCTCGAGGGCGGGCCGCGCGTCGACGTCCACTGCTTCGGGGGGGATCGGGCCGACGCGGTCGGGCACGCGGTCCCGGCGGGCCTGCGCGAGGCCAACGGCGCGCTGCAGGCGCTCGGGGTCGACGTGGAGATCGCCGGTGCCCTGGCCGGGATCGACCTGGTGCACAGCCACACCTGGTACGCCAACGGAGCGGGGCTGTTCGCCGGGCTGGTGCACGGCACCCCGCACGTGGTCACCGCGCACTCGCTGGAACCGCGCCGGCCGTGGAAGGCCGACCAGCTCGGCGGCGGCTACCGGCTCTCCTCCTGGGTGGAGCGCACCGCCTACCTCGCCGCCGACGCGGTGATCGCGGTCAGCAACGGCATGCGCGCCGACGTCCTCGACGCCTACCCCGACCTGGACCCGGCGCGGGTGCACGTGGTCGGCAACGGCGTGGACGCCCAGGCCTACCGCCCGGTGGCCGACCCGGACGTCGTCCGGTCGCTGGGCGTGGACCCCGAGCGGCCCTACGCGCTGTTCGTCGGTCGGATCACCCGCCAGAAGGGCGTGGCCCACCTGCTCGCCGCCGCGGAGCAGCTGCCCGCCGAGGCCGGCCTGGTGCTGTGCGCGGGTGCGGCCGACACCCCCGAGGAGCGCCGCCAGGTCGCCGACGCGGTGGCCGCGCTGCAGGAGCGCCGGGACGGCGTGGTGTGGATCGAGGCGATGCTGCCGCGCGAGCAGCTCGTCCCGCTGATCACCGGCGCCACGGTGTTCGTCGTCCCGTCGGTGTACGAGCCGCTGGGCATCGTGAACCTGGAGGCCGCCGCCTGCGGGACCGCCGTGGTCGCCAGCGCGGTCGGGGGCATCCCCGAGGTGGTGGACGACGGCCGCACGGGCCTGCTGGTGCCCTACGACCCCGGGGACACCGCGGCCTTCGAGGCCGGGCTCGCCGCGCGGGTGGCCGAGCTGCTCGCCGACCCGGCGCGGGCCGCGGCGATGGGGGCGGCCGGGCGCGAGCGGGTGCTCGCCGAGTTCGGCTGGCCGGCGATCGCCCGGCAGACGGTGGAGGTCTACGCCGCCGTCCTCGCCGGCCGAGGCTGACCGGCGGCGCTGGTACCGTCGCCTGGCCGGCCCGAGGCCGGTGGCGCACCCGCAGCGAAGTCCGGTGGGAACCCGGCACTGTCCCGCAGCTGTGATGGCCCGAGAGCGGCCCGAGTCAGATCGCCTGCCTGCGCCGTGTTCCGACCCTCGCGGCAGGGGTCGCACACCCGGGCGCCCGGCGTCCGCGTGGGCGGCGCGTGCCGCCCCTCCGGAGAGGCCCCGTTGTCCCGCACCCCCCGCCGGCTCTCCGCCGCCGCGCTGCTCCTGCCCGTCGTGCTCGCCCTCCCCGCCTGCGGGGACGACGCCGAGCCGGGCGCCGTGGTCCCCGAGGCCCCGTCGTCGGGTGACGCCTTCCCCGTCACGGTCACCGGGGACGACGGCGAGCTGGCCCTCGACGAGCGGCCCGAGGACGTCGTGTCGATGTCGGCCACCGCCACCGAGATGCTGTTCGCCGTCGGCGCCGGGGACCAGGTCGAGGCGGTCGACAGCACCTCCGACTTCCCGGCCGAGGCCCCGACGACCGACCTGTCGGCCTTCACCCCGAGCGCCGAGGCGATCGCCGGGTACGAGCCCGACCTCGTCGTCCTCAGCGACGACCTGAACGGCATCGTCGACTCCCTCGACGCGCTGGGGATCCCCACGCTGCTGCTCGGCGCCGCCGACGACCTCGAGGAGGCCTACGACCAGATCCGGACCCTCGGCGCGGCCACCGGGCACCCCGAGGAGGCCGCGGAGGTCGTGGCGGAGGTGCAGGACCGCGTGGAGGCGGCGGTCGCGTCGGTGCCGGACGACGTCGCGGGGCAGCGGGTCTACCACGAGCTGGACCCCGGTTACTACTCCGCGACCAGCGACACCTTCATCGGCAGCGTCTACTCCCTGTTCGGCCTGGAGAACATCGCCGACGGCGCGGCCGGCACCGCCGGTGGCTACCCCCAGCTGTCGGCCGAGTACGTCGTGGGCCGGGCGCCGGACCTCGTGGTGCTCGCCGACACCGTGTGCTGCGGGGAGACCGCCGCGACGCTGGCCCAGCGGCCGGCGTTCGACACCGTCCCCGCCGTCCAGGAGGGCCGCGTGCTCGAGGTGGACGACGCGGTCGCCTCGCGCTGGGGCCCGCGGGTCGCCGACCTCGCCGAGGCGGTGGCCGGCGCGCTGCGGGGCTGAGCCGCGTGACGGCGACCGCCGGCGCCACCCGGGCTCCCGCTGCCCTGGCCGCCACCCGCCGCCACCCCGGGGCGGTGCTCGCCGGGGCCGCCACGGCCGTGGTCGCCGCGGTGCTGGCCGGGGTCTGGGTGGGCGCGCTGCCGCTGCCGCCGGGCGCGGTGGTGGCGACCCTGCTCGACCGTGCCGTGGCCCCGCTGGGGCTCGACGTCCCCGGCGGGCTGACCGGCACGGAGGCCGCGGTGTTGCTGCGGTTGCGGCTGCCGCGCGTGGTGCTGGCCGCGCTGGTGGGCGCGGCCCTCGCGGTCTCGGGGGCGGCCTACCAGGGGGTGTTCCGCAACCCGCTGGCCGACCCGTACCTGCTCGGCGCGGCGGCCGGGGCCGGCCTCGGCGCGACCCTGGTCATCGCCCTGGCGCCGGGCGCCTCGGTCGGCCCGGTCGGCGTGGTGCCGCTGGCCGCGTTCGCCGGGGCGCTGCTCGGCGTCGGGGCCGCGCTGGCGCTGGGGACGGCGGCCGGCGGGTCGCACACCGCCACCCTGCTGCTCGCCGGGGTCGCCGTCGCCTCCTTCCTGGCCGCGGCCCAGACCCTGGTGCAGCAGCAGAACACCGACGACCTGCGCGAGGTGTACGGCTGGCTGCTCGGCCAGCTCGGCCGCGCCACCTGGTCCGACGTCGTCCTCGTGCTGCCCTACCTGGGGGCGGCCGGCCTCGTGCTGCTGCTGTGCGCCCGCGCCCTGGACGTGCTCGCGGTCGGGGACGACGAGGCCCGCGCCCTGGGCGTGCACCCGGCGCGGGTGCGGCTGCTGGTGGTCGCCGCCGCCTCGCTGGCGACGGCCGCGGCGGTGGCGGTCAGCGGCCTGATCGGGTTCGTCGGCCTCGTCGTCCCGCACGTGGCGCGCCGGCTGGTCGGCGGGGCCAACGCCCGGGTGCTGCCGGTGGCGCTGCTGGCGGGCGCGGCGTTCCTGGTGCTGGCCGACCTCGCGGCCCGGGTCGTGCTCGCCCCGGCCGAGCTGCCCCTCGGGGTGGTGACGGCGTTCGTCGGCGCGCCGTTCTTCGCCGGCCTGCTGTGGGCGGGGGCGCGGCGCCGGTGAGCGGGGCCCGCCTGGAGGTGGTCGGGCTGTCGGCCGACCACGGCCGCACCCGCGTCCTCGACGACGTGCGGCTCACCGTCGAGCCCGGCGGTTGGACGGCGGTCATCGGCCCCAACGGTTCGGGGAAGACGACGCTGCTGCGCGCCGTCCTGGGCCTGCACCGGCACGCCGGCGAGGTCCGGGTCGACGGCCTCCCGGCCGCCGGGCTCGGCCGGCGCGGGCGCGCGCTGGTGCTGGCCTACGCCGCCCAGCAGCCAGTGCTGCCCGAGGGCGTCACCACCCGGGACTACGTGGGGCTGGGCCGCACGCCGCACCGCGGCCTGCTCGCCGCGCCCCGTGCCCGCGACGCCGCGGTGGTCGGCGACGTGATGGCGCGGCTCGGGCTCACCGACCTGGCCGACCGCCTGCTGGGGACCCTCTCGGGCGGCGAGCAGCAGCGCGCGGTGCTGGCCCGGGCCCTGGCCCAGCAGCCGCGGGTGCTGCTCCTGGACGAGCCCACGGCCGCCCTCGACCTGGGGCACGCCCAGCAGGTGCTCGACCTCGTCGACCGGCTGCGCCGCCAGGACGGCCTGACGGTCCTCTCGACGCTGCACGACCTCAGCCTGGCCGGGCAGTACGCCGGTCGGCTGGCGCTGCTGGCCGCCGGGCGGGTGGTGGCCGAGGGACCGCCCGCGCAGGTGCTGACCGACGCCGCGCTGGCCGCGCACTACGGCGCCCGCGCCCGGGTGGTCGCCGGCCCCGACGGGCCCGCCGTCCTCCCGCTGCGGCACCCGCCGGCGCCCGCACCGGGGGGTGCCGCGTGAGCGCCCCGCCGGCCACCCCGCTCGTCGAGCTCGGCCTGGTCCGCGGGCCCGGGGTCGCCGCCGACCTGGCCGACCGGCTGGCCGACGAGCTCGGCCGGGCGCTGGCCGAACGGCACCCGCAGGTGCGCTGGTCGGTCCGGACCGTCGAGGACCCGCTGGTCCGCCCGCCGGCCGACGACGACGACCTGGTCGACGCCGCGCGCCGCCGGTCGCTCGCCGAGGACTGGGACCTGGCCGTGGTCCTCACCGACCTGCCGCTCACCGTGGCCCGCCGCCCGGTCGTGGCCCACGCCAGCCCGCTGCACGGCGTGGGCCTGCTGTCGGTGCCGGCGCTGGGCGCGGTCGGCACCCGCCGCCGGGCCCTGGAGGTCGCCGTCGGGCTGGTCCGCACGCTGCTCGGCGACGAGGACGACGGCGACCGGGACGCCGTGGGGCGGCGGCTGCGGGAGCTGGCCACCGACCCGGCCGACGCCGGGGCGGGGGTGCGGTTCACCGCCCGGGTGCTGTCGGGCAACCTCACCCTGCTGCTCGGGATGGTGCGGGCCAACCGTCCCTGGCGGCTGGCGGTCCGGCTCTCCCGGGCCCTGACCGCCGCGGTCGCGGCCGGCGTCTTCGCGCTCATCACGCCCGACGTCTGGGTGCTGTCCGACACCTACGGCGGGGTCCGGCTGACCCTCATCGCCCTCGGGTCGGTGGCGGCGGTGGTCACCGCCCTGGTGGTCGGTGGCGCGCTCTGGGAGCGGGTTCCCCGGGGCCGGGGGCGCAAGCAGGTGCTGCTGTTCGACCTCGCCACGGTGGCGACCGTCGTGCTCGGCGTCCTCACCCTGCACGCGGCGCTGTTCGTGCTCGCCCTGGCCGGGGCGCTTCTCCTGGTGGTCGACCCGGTGCTCGCCGAGGGGCTCGGCCACCCGACCGGGTTCGGTGACCACCTGGCGCTGGCCTGGCTCACCTGCTCGCTGGCGACCGTCGGGGGCGCGCTGGGGGCGGGCCTGGAGTCCGACGACGCGGTCCGGGAGGCCGCCTACACCCGGCGGTCGGAGGCCTCCGGGACCGAGCCGGGCCCACCGGCGGCTGGGATGATTCAGCCGTGACCATCGCCGAGCGCTTCTCCGCCGCCCTGCACGAGGCGGCGGACCCGGGGCTCGGGGCCCCGGCCCTGCTGCCCGAGCGGCTGGCGCGGGTCTGCGCCCGGATCCTGCCCGTCGACGGCGCCGGGCTCAGCGCCGACGACGGCCGGGACCGGCGGCTCCCGCTGGGCGCCAGCGACCCGGTGGCGGCGCTGGCCGAGCGGCTGCAGTTCACCGCCGGCAGCGGCCCGTGCGGCACCGCCCAGCACGAGGAGCAGCCGGTGTTCGCCTCCGCCGACGACCTGGAGCGGAGGTGGCCGGCCTTCGCCGCGCTGCTGCTGGAGCAGACCCCCTACCGCGGGGTCGTGGCACTGCCCTTCGTCCGGACGCTGGCCGGCGCCGGCGCCCTCGACCTGTACTTCGCCGACGACTCCGCCATCCCCTCGCTCGACGTCTTCGAGGCGATGGCGGTCGCCGACCTGGTCGCCACCGAGCTCGCCGAGGCCGCGGTGTGGTCGACGTGGCCGGCCGAGCTGGGCCCGGCCTGGCTGCAGGCACCCCAGGCGCTGCAGCGGTCGGCGGTGTGGGAGGGGCTCGGGCGGCTGTCGCTGGCCCTGGACGTCGACGTCCCGGCGGCGCTCGACCTGCTGCGAGCCGCGGCCTGGTCGGCCGGCCGGCTGGTCGACGACCTCGCCGCCGAGGTCGCCGACGGCCGCCTGGACCCGGCCCGGCTCCGGCCCGCGGACGACGCGGCTGCCGACGGCGACGGGCACCTCGGGGATGGGCACGGTGGCGACCGGCACGGTGGCGACCGGCACGGCGGCGACCGGCACGGCGGCGACCGGCACGGCGGCGACGGGCAGCACGACGACGGGCACCGCGACGGCTGACCGGTCCGCCTTCCGGAACAGCGCGGTCCGGGCCGGTGCTGTACCCGGCGTGCCCGACGCCGTCCCCGCCGCCCCCACCGCCTCCGCGACCGACCCGGGCCGCCTGCTGCAGGTGCGCCGGGTCTACGCCGAGCCGGCTGCGCTGACCTCGACCCGGGGCCGGGAGGTGCTGGCGCGTTTCCCCTCCGCGGAGGTCGTGGAGGTCGACTCGCACTGGCGGATCCCCGAGCTGCACGGCAACGAGGGCAACGTGGACCGCTGGGTCCGGGTGAAGACCGAGACGCTCGTGCTCGGCGTCAAGAAGTCGCTGACCGCCCGCGCCAACGGCCGGTCGGCGGACTGGATCGCCCCGTCGACGGCCAACGGCTGCGCGATGGCCTGCGCCTACTGCTACGTGCCGCGGCAGAAGGGCTACGCCAACCCGATCACGGTCTTCACCAACATCGAGCAGATCACCGGCTACCTGCGCCGGCACGTGGCCCGGCAGGGCGTCAAGGCCGAGCCCGACCAGTGCGACCCGGTCAGCTGGGTGTACGACATCGGCGAGAACAGCGACTGCTCGGTCGACGCCCTGGTCAGCGACAACGTCGCCGACCTGGTGGCCACCTTCCGCGGGCTGCCGACGGCGAAGGCCTCGTTCGCCACCAAGTACGTCAACCGGCAACTGCTGGACCTCGACCCGCAGGGCCGCACGCGCGTCCGGTTCTCGGTGATGCCGGACGCCGACGCCCGGGTCGTCGACGTCCGGACCAGCCGGGTGGCCGAGCGGATCGCCGCCGTGGACGACTTCGTCGCCGCCGGTTACGAGGTCCACCTCAACCTCTCCCCCGTCATCCTCCGGGACGGCTGGGAGGCCGACTGGGCCGCGCTGCTCCGGCAGCTCGACGACGTGCTCGGTCCCGCCGCCAAGGCCCAGGCCGCCGCCGAGGTGATCATGCTGACGCACAACCGCGACCTGCACGCGGTCAACCTCGGCTGGCACCCGCGCGCCGAGGAGCTGCTGTGGCGACCGGAGCTGCAGCAGCCCAAGCGCAGCCAGAACGGCCAGTGGAACGTGCGCTACCGCAACGACGTGAAGCGGGCCGGGGTGGAGCGGCTGCGGGCCCTGGTCGCGGCGCACGCCCCCTGGCTGCGCATCCGGTACGCGTTCTGACGATCGTGTGACCTCGGTGTCCGGGCACTCGCCACCGGATACGGGTCCTCCCATGGCCGAACCCACCCTCGACGACCGCACCCGGGCCGAGCTGGCCGCGCTGGCCCGGGAGGCCGACCTGCCCGGACGCTCGTCCATGAACCGGGCGCAGCTGATCGAGGCGCTGCGCGACCGGGGATCCGGCGACGGGACCGGCCCGGCCGGGGACGGCGCCGGGCCGGCCGGGGACGGCGCAGCCGGACCGGAGCCGCCCGAAGAGGCGGCCCGCAGGACCGGCGAGCGCGGCGGGCGCTCGCCGGTCTCCCGCGTGGCGGCCTTCGAGGCCCTCGCCCGGGCCCGGGCGGAAGGCCAGATGGTGCTGGTCCCCCGCCAGCTCAGCGGCAACGACCGGCGGATGCACGTGCGGGAGACGATCCGCGAGGACCACCGCTTCCGCATCGACCGCAACGCCGAGGGCACGCAGGAGAAGTTCGACGTCCTCGCGGACTCGGCGTACGCCTTCTTCCGCGGCACCGCGCTGCTCTTCTACCGCGACATGGCCGGCGAGGACGCCCGCATGCCCACCGTGCTGGCCCTCGGTGACGTGCACCCGGGCAACTTCGGCGTCATGCCCAGCGCCGACAACGTGCCGATCTTCGGCGTCAACGACTTCGACGAGGCCTCCTACGCCCCCTTCACCTGGGACCTCAAGCGCGGGTCCACCGGGTTCCTGCTGGGCGCGGAGGTCCTGGGCGGCCGCAGCCCGGGGAAGGCCGAGGAGGTCGTGCGCTGCTTCGTGCGCGGCTACCTCGCCGGGATGGCCACCTTCGCCCGCCGCGGCGACGAGACCGACACGCAGGTGCGCCGGGACAACGCCCCGCCGCTGATCGCCGACCTCATCGCCGAGGCGGTCGCCCGGCCGCGCGCCGAGTGGCTCGCCGACAAGCACCTGAACCCGACCCGCACCGGCTTCAAGGTCAGCCGCAAGTGCGTGCCGGTCACCTCGCGGGTCGAGGAGTTCCAGGAGATCGTCGACCGGTACGTGGCCGAGAACGGCATCGACGTCCCGGCCCGCGCGAACGGGATGCGGGTCAAGGACGTCGCCCGCCGGCTCGGCAAGGGCACCGCCTCGATGGGGCTGACCCGCTACCACGTGCTCCTCGCCGGGCCCGCCGGGGACGGCACCGACGACCTGGTGCTGGAGTTCAAGCAGGCGCGGCGGTCGGCCCTGGCCGGGCTCGTCCCACCCTCGAACTTCCGCCTCGACGGGTACGGCGGCCGGATCCGCGACGCCCAGCGGGTCCAGCTCGTCGGCGGCGACGTCTTCTTCGGCGCCGCGGACGTCGACGGGCAGAGCTTCATGGTCCGCGAGCGGGCGCCCTACCGGGACGACCTCGACCTCGAGGACATCTCCGGCAGCGAGTGGCGCGAGTACGCGGGCATCTGCGGGCGGGTGCTGGCGCACACGCACTCGCTGTCCGACGACGCCGGTGAGGTCGACTACGACGTCGAGCCGGCCGTGCTCGAGGCCGCCGGGGAGCCGGAGCTGTTCGTCGACGACATGCTGCGCTTCGCCGGTGAGGCGGTGGACCGGCTGCGCGCCGACCACGCCGCCTTCCGCGCCGACCACGCCCTCGGGGCCTTCCAGCACCTGGAGCTGGTCTACGACTGACCCGCCCGCCGCCCGACCGCGGCGGTCGGCACGGTGGCGGGTCCCCCGGGCCCGCCGGGATACCGTGGCGCCGTGGCGCGGGTGGCGGTGGTCGGCGCCGGCCTGGGCGGGCTCGCCGCAGCCGCCCGGCTCGCCGCGCTGGGCCACGCGGTCACCGTCCTGGAGCAGGCACCGGAGGTCGGCGGCAAGCTGGGCTGGTACGCCCGCGACGGCCACGGCTTCGACACCGGGCCCAGCCTGGTGACCCTGCCGCAGGTGTACCGGGACCTCTTCGCCGCCACCGGCGCACCGCTGGAGGACGCCGTCGACCTGGTGCGCCTCGACCCCGCCGTCGCCTACCGCTTCCCCGACGGCACAGGGCTCGCCGTGCCGGGGGAGGCCGGGCGCATCCCGGCCGCGCTCGACGCCGCCCTCGGTGCGGACGCCGGGGCCCAGTGGGCCCGGCTGACCGCGCGCGCCGAGGCGATGTGGCGGGTCACCGAGCAACCGTTCCTCCGGTCCCCGCTGGCCGGCGCGGGCACCCTGGCGCGGCTAACCCGCAGCCCGCGGGACGTGGCCACCGTCGCGCCGTGGCAGACCCTGCGCGGCCTGGGCGCGGAGCTGCTGGACTCCCCCGCGCTGCGCATGCTGCTGGACCGCTACGCCACCTACTCGGGGTCGGACCCGCGGCGGGCCCCGGCGGTCCTGGCCACCGTGCCGTACGTGGAGCAGCGGTTCGGCTCCTGGTACGTGCGCGGCGGGCTGCGCCGGCTCGCGCTGGCGGTCGCCGACCGGGCCGCCGAGCGGGGAGCGGTGGTCCGCACCGGCTGCACGGTCGAGCGGGTGCTCGTCGAGGGCGGGCGGGCGGCCGGGGTGCGGCTGGCCGGCGGCGAGCTCGTTCCGGCGGACCTCGTCGTCGCCGCCGGGGACGCCGCCGGTCTGTACGCCGAGCTCCTGCCGCCCCGGCGGGCGACCCGCGGGGTGCGCCGCGACCTGGCCCGCAGCACCCCCTCCCTGTCGGGCTTCGTGCTGCTCCTGGCGCTGCGCGGCCGCACCCCCGGGCTGGCCCACCACACCGTGCTCTTCCCCGCCGACTACGACGCCGAGTTCGACGCGGTGTTCGGCGTCGGCCGGTGCGCCGGCGCGCCGCGCCCCGTGCCCGACCCGACGGTCTACGTCTCGGCGCCCGACGACCCCGCCACCCGGCCGGACGACGACAGCGAATCGTGGTTCGTCCTGGTCAACGCCCCGCGGCACGACCCGGCCGGCGGGGTGGACTGGGACGCCCCCGGCCTGGCCGACCGGTACGCCGCACGGGTGCTGGAGGTGCTGGCCGCCCGCGGGCTCGACGTCCGCGGGCGGCTGCGCTGGTCGGTGACCCGCACGCCGGCCGACCTCGAGCGCGCCACCCGCAGCGTCGGCGGCTCGATCTACGGGACGTCGAGCAACGGCGCCCGCGCGGCGTTCCTGCGCCCGGCCAACGCCTCCCCCGTGCCCGGGCTGCTCCTCGTCGGCGGATCGGCGCACCCCGGTGGCGGGCTGCCGCTGGTGACCCTGTCGGCCGAGATCGTGGCCGGTCTCGTCGGCCCGGCCTGACGACCGCGGTACCCCCGCGGCCGGTCGGGTCACCCGCGGGCGGCCCCGTAGCCGAGCAGCGCCGCCAGGCCGAGCGCGCTGCGCGGGGCGTAGGCGGCCCGCCACAGCCCGCCGTGCGCGGCGGCGAACGCCTCGTCCTCCCACGGGTGCGCGTGCGCCGGACCGCCCCCGGTGTGCAGGTCGTGCACGAGCAGGGCGGCCATGAGCACGTTCGACGTGGCCGGCTCGAAGACCTCCACGCCGAACCGGTGCGCCCCCGCGTAGGCCGCCGCCAGCGCGCGGTTGCGGACGACGGAGCGGGTGCGGGTCGGCGGGGCGACGTTCATCGACACCGTCGTCCCGGCGGCCCGGGCGACGGCGGCCCGCCAGCGCTGCAGCCGCTTGGCCAGCGCGTAGTTGGGGCCCTGCTGGGCGACCAGGCTGTCGGCGATGCCGGGCGCGCTGCCCGGCACGTAGGCCCGCTGCAGCAGCCGCCCCGCCGACAGCGTGCGCAGCGGCCGGCCGAGCAGCTTGGCCGTCCGCGAGCGCCCGGCGTAGGCCCGCACGGACTGCTCCACCGCGTCGGCCGGGACGGCGAAGACGTCGGTGGGGGTGGCGAGGAAGGCCAGCGCCAGGTCGGGCCGCTCGGCCGAGAGCCGGGCGGTGAGCGCGTCGACGGCCACCGACACCCGCACGTTGGTGGCGCCGTCGGCGTACACGTAGTTGCCGAGGACCGGCCGGCCCGGCAGCCCGGCCAGCCAGCCGGCCACCGCCGGGACCTCGGTCACCAGGTCGGCGCCGGCCCGCGCGGCGAGGTCGCCGCCGCCCCCGGACGCCGGCACGAGCAGGGTGCCCGCGCCACGGCGGGCGGTGTCGAGCACCCGCTCCCACAGCGGGCGGCGGGGCAGGTCCACCCCGGCCACCCGCGCGCCCCACCGCAGCAGCGCGGTCAGCGGGCCCATCTCCGCGCCCGCCCCGAGGACGGCGACCGTGGTGTCGGGCAGCGACAGCCACTCCGGGTGCGCCGCGACCGTCCGCACCGCCTCCGCGCAGGAGGGCTCGACCACCCCGGCCCCGACCCAGGCGTCGAGCCGGCGCAGCAGGTCGTCCCCGCGCAGCCGGCCGCCGTGGAAGGGCAGCGACAGCTCCCGCTCGGGCTCGGCGGTGCCGGTGACCTCGACGGTCCCCGGCGTGCGGCCGGCCGGTGCGGTGGCCAGCTCGCCGAGCCCGTGCTCGGTGCCGTCGGGCCCGGCCACCCGCATGCGCCGGTGCAGCGAGGCCAGCCCGGCGTCGGCGACGGCCAGCGCGGCCTCGCGGCTGGGCAGCCCCGCCTCGACCAGCCGGCGGAAGTGCACCAGGTACCCGGTCCGCCAGTTGGTCTCCCGCTCGGCGGCCGCGGCCCCGGTCGGGTCGACCGGTCGCAGCGCGTCGGCGACCACCGACCGGCCCAGCGCCGCGGTGCTGCGCCGCCCGTCCGGCCCGGCGGGGAAGACGACCCCGGTGCCCTCGCCGGTCATCGGACGGGGTCCTTCCACGGCGCACCGGCCTCCAGCCAGCGCAGCAGGGTGCGGGCCCCGAACCCGGTGCCGCCCTTGACCAGCTCCGCGTCGTCGGAGCCGGCGCGGGCCGGCCCGGCCACGTCCAGGTGGGCCCAGGGCAGGTCCCCGGCGAAGGGCCGCAGGAACAGCGCCGCCGTCGTCCCGCCGGGGTTGCCGGGGGCGTTGTTCGCGTCGGCGACGGCGCTCTCCAGCAGGTCGGCGTGCTCCTCGGCCAGCGGCATCCGCCAGACCGGCTCGCCGGCGTGCCCGGCGGCGGTGGCCAGCGCGTCGGCCAGCCCGTCGGTGGTGGCGTAGAGCCCCGCGGTGCGGGTGCCGAGGGCCACCTTCATCGCACCGGTGAGCGTGGCGACGTCGACGAGCACGGTGGCGCCGAGGTGCAGCCGGGCATGTGCCAGCCCGTCGGCGATGACCATGCGGCCCTCGGCGTCGGTGTTGAGCACCTCGGTCGTCCGGCCGCCGACGTGCCGCACGACGTCCGAGGGCCGGTAGGAGGAGCCGGAGACGGCGTTCTCCGCGGCCGGGACGACGGCGGTGACCGCGACCGGCAGCGCGAGGCGGGCCGCGGCGTCGACCGCGGCGAGCACGGCCGCCCCGCCGGCCATGTCGGTCTTCATCTCCCGCATGCCGGCGTTCGGCTTGATCGAGATGCCGCCGGTGTCGAACGTGATGCCCTTCCCGACCAGCACGGGGGTGGCCGGCCCGGCCCCGGGCGGCCGGTAGGCGGCCACCACCAGGCGCGGCGGGGACGACGAGCCGCCGCCGACGGCGAGCACACCGCCGAACCCCCCGGCCCGGAGCTCCTCGGGGCCGAGCACGGTGACGGTGACGTGCGCCAGCCCCGCGAGCCGCGCGACCGCCTGGTCGGCCAGCCACGCGGGGTCCTTGGTGTTGCTCGGGGTGTTGACCAGGTCGCGGGCCCAGGCGACCGACCGGCCGGTGACCTCGCCGGCGCGGGCCGCGGCGAGCACGGCCGGGTCGGCGCCGTCGGCGGCGACGACCGCGACGCTCGCCAGCCGGGGCGGGTGCGCCTTCGACGTCTCCCGGTACCGGTAGCCGGCCAGCAGGGCGGCCTCGACGGCGGCGCGGACCTCCTCGGCGCCGGCCGGGGCGGCCGGGTCGTCGACGGGCAGCACCAGCCGGCGGGCGCCGTGCTCGGCGAGGGTCTGCGCGCGGCGGACCGCGACGGCCGTGTAGCTGCGCAGGTCGGGCAGCGTGCCGTCGCCGACGCCCACCGCCACCACGCTGCGGGGGCGGCGGCCGGGCACCGGGAGGTTGGTGATCGTGCCGGGCTTGCCGGTGTTGCCGGTGTCGGCCAGCGCTCCGGCCAGCAGCGCGGCGTCCAGCGGGGCGCCGGGGTTCGACAGCCAGGACGGCAGGGCCGCCCCGGGGCCGACCGGCACCGCGAGGACGTCGTCCTCGGTGAGCGGGGGCAGGGCGGACAGGACCTCGACCCGCGGCAACGGCGCGGCCCCGGTCGCCGGGGAACCGGCGGCCGGGGCCGTGTCGTCCTGCGCGGGGCTGCCCGGGGGCAGGCTCGCGGGGGTGTTCAGCTGGTCGCGCCCTTCAGTGCCTCGGAGAGGGCCGCGGCCTCGTCGGGCGACAGCTCGACGACCAGGCGCCCGCCGCCCTCGAGCGGTACGCGCATGACCAGGCCGCGCCCCTCCTTGGTGACCTCCAGGGGACCTTCACCCGTGCGCGGCTTCATGGCCGCCATGCGTGCCTCCTTCGCAGACCACCCACGGCCGGTCGGCCGCGGTGTCGCTCTCGTCGATGCCGTGAGCTCCGCTCCCATGATCCCGTATCGGGGGTCGCTAGACCAACAGGAGGTCCCCCGCGCGGGGCCCGCGCCGCGGCGGGACCTGCACGGGGACCGGGTCAGCCGGTCGCGCGGAAGCAGTCGGCCACGTGGTCGTCGACCATGCCGGTGGCCTGCATGAGGGCGTAGGCGGTCGTGGGTCCGACGAAGACGAACCCCCGCCGCTTGAGCTCGCGGGCCATCGCCGTCGACTCCCGGCTGGTCGCCGGGACGTCGGCGAGCGTCGCCGGTCGGGGGCGGGGGCCGGCGGGCGCGAAGGACCACAGCAGCGCGTCGAGACCCTCGGGGAGCCGCTGGGCGACGCGCGCGTTGGTGACCGCGGCGCGGATCTTGGCGCGGTTGCGCACGATGCCGGCGTCGGCCAGGAGCCGGGCCTCGTCGTCCTCGGTGAAGGCCGCCACCGCGTCGATCGCGAAGCCGGCGAACGCGGCCCGGAACGCCGGGCGCTTGCGCAGGATGGTGATCCAGGACAGCCCGGACTGGAACGCCTCCAGGCTGAGCCGCTCGAACAGCGCGTCGTCGCCGTGCAGGGGGCGGCCCCACTCCTCGTCGTGGTAGGCCACGTACTCGGGGGCGCTGTCGCCCCAGGCGCACCGGACGAGCCCCGCGCCGGCGGCGGGGGCTGCGCCCGGGACGGGGTCTGCGCTGCGGGTGGGGTCCACGGCCGGCAGGCTAGACCCGCCCGCCGACAGGTCGGCGCCGCTCAGGGGACGGCGGTGTCCACCGGGGGCGGGACCTCGGTGGCCCGGCGGGGCCGGCCCCGCCGGGTGGCCAGCACGCAGCCGAGCACCACGAGCGGGAGGCCGACCGCCAGGCCGAGGGTGAGCGGCTCGTCGAGCAGCAGCACGCCGAGCAGGACGGCCACCGCCGGGTTGAGGAAGGTGATGACCAGCGCGCGCTGCGGCCCGACCTCCCGGATGAGCGCGAAGAACAGCGCGAGCGCGACCGCCGTGCAGAGCACCCCCAGCAGCGCGACCGACGCCAGCGCCGTCGCCGGTGCCCGGGCGGCCTCGTCGAGCCGGGGCAGAGCGAACGGGGCGTAGACCACGGTGGTGACCGTGAGCGCGATCGCGCTGGCGGCCACCCCGGGCACCTCCGCCAGCGCCCGGCTGACGACCAGCGGGGCCGTGGCGTAGCCGATCACGGTGAGCGCGACGGCGAGCAGGGGCAGCAGCGCCACCCGCTCGACGTCCAGGCCGAGCAGGACGGCGATGCCGACCACCCCCACCCCCATGCCCACCAGGCGCACCGGGGTGAGCCGCTCCTCCTCCCCCGCGAGCCGGCCGGCCAGCGCGGCGACGAAGGGCACGCCCGCGACCAGGAGGCCGGTCAGCGAGCTGGAGAGGGTCTGCTCGGCGTAGGAGAGCAGCAGCCACGGCCCGGTCATCTCGAGCACCGTGAACAGCAGGAGGGCCCGCCAGTGCCGCAGCGCCGGCCGCAGCTGCCCGCGGGCGACGGTCCAGGGCAGCAGGAGGGCGGCGCCGAGCAGGCACCGGCCGAAGACGACGGTCACCGGCGAGAGGTCGGTGACGGCGACCTTGATGAGCAGGTAGGGCACGCCCCAGATCACCGACATCGCGAGGAACAGTGCCCAGCCGCGCCGGCTCACCGCTCCCCGCGCGCACCGTCGCACGCCCTCACGGGGACATCCTGCCCCGGGCCCTAGGCTGGACCGGTGGCGGGGTACGGCGCGTTCGTCGCCTTCGCGGTGGTGCTGGTCCTCGTCCCGGGGCCGGACTTCGCCGTCGTCGTGAAGAACACGCTGTCCGGCGGCCGGCAGCGGGGCGCCTGGAGCGCGGTCGGGGTGACGTCGTCCAACGCGGTGCAGGGGGTCGCGGCCGCGGCCGGGCTGGCGGCGCTGGTCGTGCGGGTCGAGCCGGTCTTCCAGACCGTGCGCTGGCTGGGCATCGCCTACCTCGCCTGGCTGGGCGTGCAGGCCCTGCGCTCGGCGGTGCGGGGCCGGTACCCGGTGCTCCCGTCCGGGGGGTCCCTGCCGGGGCAGGCCCTGGCCGGCTGGCGGCAGGGGTTCCTGTCCAACATCACCAACCCCAAGGTGCTGGCGTTCTACCTGGCGGTCCTCCCGCAGTTCCTCGGTCCCGGCGCCCCCGTGGCGGTCCTGGCCGCCTTCGCCCTGACCCACGCCGTGCTGTCGCTGGCCTGGCTGCTGGTCGTGGTGACCGGGCTGCACCGGGCCCGGGCGGTGCTGTCGCGCCGGCCGGTCCGGCGGGCCCTGGACGCGGTCACCGGGTGCGCCCTGCTCGGCTTCGGCGCGCGGCTGGCGGTCCAGCGCACCTGACCCGGCACCCCCGGTCCCGTGCGGGAGGGGCTCGGCGTCAGGCGGGGTGGCGGCGGGCGAAGTCCCGGAACCGGTTGAGCGAGAGCCGGACACCGGCGACCACGAACGGGCGGGCGAGCGGCCAGCCGAGCCGGCCGAGCAGCCCGAACGGCAGGTGCAGCCGCTCCGTCCACACGAAGGTGGAACCGGCCGCCCGCGGGCGGATCTCGAAGATGCCGGGGCCGCGGACGATCCGCCCGGTGTGCTGCACCGTGACCCGGTGCGGCGGCTCCCACTCGGTGATGACCATGGTGTCGAGGACGCCGAGGTGCCGCCCGCGCCGCACGGGGACGCCGGTCCGGGCCGCCAGCCGCCCCCCGACGCCCTGGGCCGGGCCGCCGACGGTCTCGACGTCGGTGAGGAGCATCCACTCGCCCTGCCGGGTCCAGTCGGTGAGCGCCGCCCACACCTGCGCGGGGGGCGCCTCCACGTCGACCGACAACTGCAGCTCAGGCATCCGTGCGCGCTCCGTCCGCTGGGGCCGGCGGCGGGACGTCGTCCGGACCGGGCGCGGGTGGACGACGGCGCAGCGCGGCGATCTCCTGGTCCCGCTCCTCGATCGTGCGGGCCAGCTGCTCGAGCAGCCAGTCGACCTCGGTCATCCGGTAGCCCCGCGCGGTCACCGAGATGCGCACGCCCCGGACGTCGTCGGCGGTCACCGGCCGGTCGGCGGGCAGCTCCACCGTCGAGCGCTCCGGGTCGGCCGGGGGCCGGGTCTCCCCCCGGCCGAGCAGCAGCGACCCGCCGAGGAACAGCAGGCCCCCGACGACCAGCACGCCGAGCACGAAGACGGCGAACGACAGCACGGTGGCTCAGGCGTCGCTGGGTGCGGCGTCGAGGCGCAGCGTGCGCATCCCGCCGCCGTTGTCCCCGGCCTCCCGCGCGGCCTCGGCCTCCTGGACGATCCGCACGACCTCGGCGACGTCGTCGGTGACCGTGAACAGGTCCAGGTCGCTCTCCTTGATCGTGGCCGCGGGCACCATCGTGCTGCGGATCCACTCGACCAGGCCCGACCAGTACGCCGACCCGAAGAGCACCACGGGGAAGCGGGTCACCTTGCGGGTCTGCACCAGCGTCAGCGCCTCGAACAGCTCGTCGAGGGTGCCGAACCCGCCGGGCAGGATGACGAAGGCCTGCGCGTACTTCACGAACATCGTCTTGCGGACGAAGAAGTAGCGGAACGCGATACCCACGTCGACCCACTCGTTGAGCTCCTGCTCGAACGGCAGCTCGATGCCCAGGCCGACCGACATCCCGCCGGCCTCCGAGGCGCCCCGGTTGGCCGCCTCCATGGCGCCGGGCCCCCCACCGGTGATGACCGCGTAGCCGGCCCGGGCCAGCGCCGCGCCGATCTCGACGCCCGCCGCGTAGTGCTCGTGGTCCCGGGGGGTGCGGGCGCTGCCGAACACGCTCACCGCGCGGGGCATCTCGGCGAGCAGCCCGAAGCCCTCGACGAACTCGCTCTGGATGCGCAGCACCCGCCACGGGTCGGTGTGCACCCAGTCGGTCGGGCCGCGCCGGTCGAGCAGCCGCTGGTCGGTCGTCGTCCCGGCGTCGCGCGGGTCGGGCTCGCCGCCGCGCAGCATCACCGGGCCGCGGTGCCGGGTGGGGCGGGGCTTGCGCGCGTCGGTGGGCTCGGGCGTCGTCGTCATGCGTCCCCTCCGGAGAGGTAGGCGACGAGCGCGTCCTCGGCCGGCTCCAGCCGGTCGACCAGGACGTGCTCCTCGCGGGTGTGGGCGAGCTGGGGGTCACCCGGGCCGTAGTTGACCGCGGGGATGCCGAAGGCGGCGAAGCGGGCCACGTCGGTCCAGCCGAGCTTGGCCCGCGGCGGCCGGCCGACCGCGGCGACGAAGGCCGCGGCGGCCGGCTCCCCCAGGCCGGGGAGCGCGCCGCCGGCGTTGTCCACCACCGTGAGGGTGCTGCCGGCGGCCAGGGCGTCGGCGAGGACCTCGCGGACGTAGGCCTCGGCGGCGTCCTCGTCGCGGTCCGGCGCGTAGCGGAAGTTCACCTGGACGCGGCAGACGTCGGGGATGACGTTGCCCGCCACCCCGCCCTCGATGCCGACCGCGTTGAGCCCCTCCCGGTAGGTGCAGCCGTCGATCTCCACCGTGCGGGCCTCGTGGGCCGCCAGCGTGGCGAGGACGCCGGCCGCACCGTGGATGGCGTTCTCCCCGAGCCAGCTGCGCGCGCTGTGCGCCCGCCGGCCCGGCACCTCGAGGACGGCGCGCAGCGTGCCCTGGCAGCCGGCCTCGACCTCGCCGTCGGTCGGCTCGAGCAGGACCGCGAGGTCGCCGTACAGCCAGCCGCGGTGCTCGCGGGCCACCCGGCCGAGGCCGTTGAGGGCGGAGTCGACCTCCTCGTTGTCGTAGAAGACGAACGTGAGGTCGTGGGCCGGCTGCGCGCCGGGGACGCCGAAGCGCCCGGCCAGCCGCAGCATCACCGCGTCGCCGGCCTTCATGTCGCTGGTGCCGCAGCCGTAGAGCCGGCCGCCGGCCTCGTCGAGCCGGCTGGGCAGGTTGTCGGCGACCGGCACGGTGTCGAGGTGCCCGGCGAGCACCACCCGGGTGGGCCGGCCCAGGTCGGTGCGGGCCAGCACCGCGTTCCCGACCCGCTCGACCTCCAGCCCGCCGAGCCGGCGGAGGGCCGCCTCGACCGCGTCGGCCAGGGGCCCCTCGCCGCCCGAGACCGAGCGGGTGTCCACCAGCGCCCGGGTGAGGGTCAGCACGTCGGCGGAGAGGTCGAGTCCCGGCAGGTCGGTCACGGCTGCCGAGCCTACGGGCGCCCGCCGGGTGCCCCTCGCAAGCCCGCGCCCGGTTCTCCGGACGGTCACCTGCCGTCCACCGGCGGTCCGGGCGCCCGGCCGGGCTGGGTAGCGTCGGGGCGTGACTGCCGCCGCCCCGCTCTCCGCCGTCGCCGCCGGCCTGGCCACCGTGACGCCCTCCGGCACGGTGCTCGACACCTGGTACCCCGAGCCCCGCCTCGGCGCGCCCGAGGGGGCGCCGGCCGGGACGACCCGCCTGGGCGCGCTCGAGCTCTCCGGTGAACTGGGCCCCGACTACGGCGGCCTCGTGCGGCGCGACGAGGCCCGCGGGGTCGAGGTGATCGCCGTCCGCACCGTCGTCCCGGACCTCTCCGCCCCGCCCGTGGACACCCACGACGTCTGGCTGCGCCTGCACCTGCTGTCGCACCGGCTCGTCCGGCCGCACGGGGTGGACATGACCGGTGTCTTCGGGCTGCTGACGAACGTGGCGTGGACCAGCGCCGGCCCGGTCGAGGCGGCCACGTTCAACCCGCACCGGCTGCGGGCCGCGTACGGGCAGGTCACCGTGCACGGCGTGGACAAGTTCCCGCGGATGGTCGACTACGTCATCCCCTCCGGGGTGCGCGTCGCCGACGGCAGCCGGGTGCGGCTCGGGGCGCACCTGGCGGAGGGGACGACGGTCATGCACGAGGGCTTCGTCAACTACAACGCCGGCACGCTCGGCCCGTCGATGGTGGAGGGCCGGATCAGCGCCGGCGTGGTCGTCGGCGCCGACAGCGACATCGGCGGCGGCGCGTCGATCATGGGCACCCTCTCCGGCGGCGGCAAGGCGGTCATCTCGATCGGCTCGGGCTGCCTGCTCGGCGCCAACGCCGGCATCGGCATCTCCCTGGGCGACCGGTGCGTCGTGGAGGCCGGCTGCTACGTCACCGCCGGGGCGCGCGTCGCGCTGCCGGACGGCTCCACGGTCAAGGCCGCCGAGCTCTCCGGCCGGGACGGGCTGCTGTTCCGCCGCAACAGCGTCACCGGCGCGCTGGAGGCGCTCCCGCGGGACGGCGACTGGGGTGCGCTGAACGCCGAGCTGCACGCCAACTGACCCCACCGCCCGGTCGCGGCGCGCTGCGGTCGTCCTCCTCCGCGTTCGCCGCTCTGCCCAGGTCCGGCGGCGGGCGGTGCGCCGGCCCGGGGCCTTTCCGTGGGAACGTCCCGGTCCGGCCACCGACGCCTGAGCCTGGGGCGTTCCCGCGGGAACGCGGGTCGTGGACGACGAGGACCCACGGGGCGGGCGGGCACCGGCCGCGTTCCGCGCGGCCTCCCACGCCGCCGGGCCGTCTAGGCTCGGCGCACCCTCGTGGACCCGGCCCGGAGGAGACGGCATGGCGGCGTTGCAGCACAAGATCCTGCTGGACGAGTCCCAACTGCCGACGCAGTGGTACAACGTCGTCCCCGATCTGCCCGGACCACCGCCTCCACCGCTGCACCCCGGGACCCTGCAGCCGGTCGGTCCGGACGACCTGGCACCGCTGTTCCCCGAGGCCCTGATCGCCCAGGAGGTCACCGGTGAGCGGTACGTCGACATCCCCGGTGAGGTCCTCGACGTGTACCGGCTCTGGCGGCCGGCGCCGCTGTACCGCGCGCACCGCCTCGAGAAGGCGCTCGGCACGCCGGCCCGGATCTACTACAAGTACGAGGGCGTCTCGCCCGCCGGCTCGCACAAGCCGAACACGGCCGTACCGCAGGCCTTCTACAACGCGCAGGCCGGGATCCGGAAGCTGACCACCGAGACCGGCGCCGGCCAGTGGGGCACCGCCCTAGCCTTCGCCGGTGCGCTGTTCGACCTGGACGTCGAGATCTGGCAGGTCGGCGCCTCCTACGACCAGAAGCCCTACCGGCGGACGATGATGGAGGTCTTCGGGGCCCGGGTGCACCGCTCCCCGTCGGACCTCACCAGCGCCGGGCGGGGGATCCGGGCCGAGGACCCGCAGCACCCGGGGTCGCTCGGCATCGCGATCAGCGAGGCCGTGGAGGTGGCCGCCGCGGACCCGGGCACCCGGTACGCCCTCGGCAGCGTCCTCAACCACGTCCTGCTCCACCAGACGGTCATCGGGGAGGAGGCCCTCCTCCAGCTGGCCGCCGTCGAGGAGGCGCCCGACGTCGTCGTCGGCTGCACCGGCGGCGGCTCGAACTTCGGCGGGCTGGTCTTCCCCTTCCTGCGGGAGAAGCTGGCCGGGCGGATGTCACCGACGATCCGCGCCGTCGAGCCGGCGTCCTGCCCGTCGCTCACCCGTGGCGTCTACGCCTACGACTTCGGCGACACCGCCGGCATGACCCCGCTCATGAAGATGCACACCCTCGGCCACGACTTCGTGCCCGACCCCATCCACGCCGGGGGGCTCCGGTACCACGGGATGGCCCCGCTGCTGTCGCACGTCTACGAGTTGGGCCTGCTGGAGGCGATGGCGCTGCCGCAGACGGAGTGCTTCGCGGCCGCCGTGCAGTTCGCCCGGACCGAGGGGATCGTGCCGGCCCCGGAGCCGACCCACGCGCTGGCCGCCTGCATCCGCGAGGCGCTGGCCTGCCGGGAGTCGGGCGAGGAGAAGGTGATCCTCACGGCGCTGTGCGGGCACGGCCACCTCGACCTCGGGGCCTACGACGCCTACCTGTCCGGCCGCATGGTCGACGAGGCCGTGACCGAGGAGCGGCTGGCGCCCGCGCTGGCCGGCCTGCCCCCGGTGCCCGCCTGCTCCTGAGCCGGCGCGGACCGCCCGGGACGCCCTGCCCGGGACGCCCGCGCGACGGCGGACGTCCCGGGGCAGGCATCACGGGACGCGGGCGTCCGGGAGCGCATCGAGCGCAGGCGTCAGCCCACGTCCCCCGGGCCCGGCGTCTCCGGCGTGTTCGAGGGCACCAGCGCCGGCCGGTCCAGGTGCTCGAGCAGCGCGACGGTGAACTCCTGCGGGCGCTCCACGTGCGGCGAGTGCCCGACCCCGGGCAGCACGACCTCGCGGTAGGCCCCGCCGGTCGCGGCGTACCGGTCGAGCACCGCGCGGGTCTGGGTCACCATCGGCTGCGGCGGGCAGACGTGCTCCCCCGGCCAGCCGGGGACCGCGCCCAGCACCCCCAGCTGCGCCAGGTCGAACACCGACGCGTCCGAGACGATGGCGTCGGCGTCCCCGCGGACCCAGAGCACCGGGGGCTTGCCGGCCAGGTCGACGATCCCCGAGACGTCGAAGACCGTGGGCGCCATCGTGTTGAGCACCCCCCGGGTGCCCGGCGCCAGCCCCGGCCAGGCGCTCGCGGGCCGGCTGTCCCCCGGGTAGTGGTCCTCGCCGGTGCGGGTCGAGAGCATCGCCGCGACGAAGACGTCCTCCAGCCGCGGGTCGAGCGGCAGGGAGCCCGGCGCCACGTAGAAGGCGCGCAGGATCGAGCGCGGGCTGGTCGGCGCCGCGTCGCCGGTGTCCCCGGCCGCCAGGGCGGCGACGAAGTCGGGGTTGGCCGCGCCGCCGCCGGAGCCGGCGCCGTCCTCCGACAGCCGCCGCCCCTCCGGGCCGGCGGTGCCGCCGAAGCCGTACGGCGAGACGGGGGCGACCAGCGCGACCGACGCCACCCGCTCCGGCGCGTCGAGCAGGTGCTGGAGGACGACGCCGGCGCCCATGCTCCAGCCGACCAGGTGCACCCGGTCCAGGCCCAGGGTGTCGACGAGCGCGCCGAGGTCGTCGGCCCAGTCCCGGACCCCGCGGGTGGCGTCCACGGGCAGCGGGTCGGTGTCGCCGTAGCCGCGCAGGTCGACCGCGAGCGGCCGGGCCCGCCCGACCTCGGCGACGGCGAGCATCGTGGGCTGCCAGAACAGCGCCGAGCTCACGTTGCCGTGCACGAACAGCACCGTCTCCCCCGGCCCGGCCGGGTCGACGCCCTCGGGGTGCAGCACGTTCTGGGTCAGGCGGGGGGTGGTCACCCGCGTGGCGGTGATGCCGGGCAGCAGGACGTCGGCCATGGGTCTCCTCGCAGGCGGTGGCGGCGACACCGTAGCGAGCGACACCTCCCCCGCGACACCGCCGAGAGCGCACCCCGGCCGCCTACAGTCGGCCGGGTGAGCGGACGAGGCGGCAGCGCGACGGCGGTCCGCCGGAACCCGGGGGCCCGGGGCCGCAGCGGCACCACGTCCCGGAGGCCCGCGCGCCGGCCGGCCCGCGGGCGCCGCCCGAACCGGCGCGACCTGGCCGGCTGGGTCTGGGTGGGCGTCGTCGTCCTCGTCGTCGTCCTCCTCGCCGTCTCCGCCCGGGCCACCCGCGACGACCTGCCGATGGCGACGGCGGAGTGCACCCTGCCCGCGACCGGGATGCGGCTGACCGGCGAGCAGGTCGGCAACGCCCGCACCATCGCGCAGGTCGGCTTCGACCGCGGCCTCCCCCACCAGGCCGTGGTCATCGCCCTCGCCACGGCCATGCAGGAGTCCAGCCTGCGCAACCTCCCGTACGGTGACCGCGACTCCCTCGGCCTCTTCCAGCAGCGCCCCTCGCAGGGCTGGGGGACGCCGGAGCAGGTGCAGGACCCGGTCTACGCGGCCGGCATCTTCTACGACCGCCTGGTGCAGGTCCCGGGCTGGGAGGGCCGCCGGGTCACCGACGCCGCGCAGATCGTGCAGCGCTCGGCGTTCCCCGAGGCCTACCAGCGCTGGGCCACGATGGCCGAGGAGCTCACCGCGGCGCTCTCCGGCGGGGACCGGGGCTGCCCCTGACCCGACCAGCGAGTGGGCCCGGGCTCGCCTGCCGCTACCCCGGCGGACGAGGGCAGAGCGTGGCCGCGGGAGCGCACCGGCTCCCCACGAGGGGTGGCGGTACGGCGCTCCCGGCCGCGGAACCGGCTGGTCCGGACCTACCCTGCGGGGCGTGTCGAGCGGCGGCCCCCCGAGTGCCTGTTCGGCGGCCCGGCTGACCCGGCGGGTGGCCGTCGTGGCAGCGGTGGTCACCATCGGGGTCACCGCCCTGCCGTTCCTCGACTTCGCCTACCGCTCTCCTGCACTGCACGTGGCGCTCGAGACGGGCAACGCCCTGGTCGCCCTCCTCGTGGGGTTCCTCGTCTACGGGCGCTTCCGCGAGCACCGGCGGCTGCAGGAACTCCTCCTCGTGCTGGCGCTGGTCACCGTCGCGGTCGCCAACCTGGGGCTCAGCGCGGTCCCCGGGGCGCTGACGTCGGGGGGCGACGAGGAGCACAGCCGTTGGGCCGCCCTGGCCATCCGGTTCCTCGGGACGGTCCTGCTGGCCACCGCCGCCGTGCTCCCCCGGACGGCGCTGGTCGGGCGCCGCCGCACGACGGTGGGGGTGCTGGCCGCGGCGGGCACCGTGGTGGCCGTCGGCATCCTGGCGCTGTGGCACGGTTCGGCCCTGCCGCCGACGGTCGACCCCGGTGTCGCACTGGACGACGCCAGCCGTCCTCTCCTCGCGGCCCACCCCGCGGTCCTGACGGTGCACGGGCTCGGAGTGGTCCTGTACGCGATCGCGGCGGCGGCCTTCACCCGGCAGGCGGGCCGCACCGGGGACGAGCTCCTGCGCTGGTTCGGGGCCGCCTGCGTGCTGGCCGCCGTGGCGCGGGTGCACTACCTGCTCTTCCCGTCCCTGTACTCGGAGTACGTCTACACCGGGGATCTCTTCCGGCTCGGCTTCTACGTGCTCGTGCTCGTCGGGGCGTCCCGGGAGATCCGCTCCTACTGGGAGCTCCGGGCCCGGACCGCCGTGCTCGAGGACCGGCGCCGGATGGCTCGCGACCTGCATGACGGCCTGACGCAGGAGCTGGCCTACATCGCCGCGCGGTCCCGGTGGCTGGCCGCCCACCCGGGTGACACGCGCACCGCCGAGCGCATCGGCGCCGCGTCGGGGCGGGCCCTGGACGAGGCGCGGCGGGCGATCGCCGCCCTCACCCGGCCGCTGGACGAGACCTTCACCCGGACTCTGCAGCAGCTCGCCGACGACATGGCCGCCCGCCACGACATCGAGGTGGTCACCGACCTCGACCCCGCAATCGGTCTGCCACCGGCGGAGCGGGAGGATCTCCTGCGGATCGTCGGCGAAGCCGTGACCAACGCCGTCCGGCACGGCAGGGCCCGACAGGTGCGGGTGCACCTGCGCGCCGAGCCCCTGTGCCTGACGGTCGCCGACGACGGGCGGGGCTTCGATCTCGCAACGCCACGCACCCGGCCGGACGGCGGCTTCGGGCTGATCAGCATGCGGGAACGCGCACGGGCGCTGGGGGCCGAGTGGCGCATCGAGTCGGCGCCCGGGAGAGGAGCGACGGTGCAGGTGACCCGGCGGTGAGCGGCGTCCTCCGCGTGGTGGTCGCCGACGACCACGCCCCCGTTCGCGAATCGGTGCGGGAGGCCCTGGAGTCGGGATCCTGCGAGGTCGTGGCGGAGTCCGCGGACGCCGCCGGCGCGGTGACGGCGGCGAAGCACCTGCGGCCGGACGCCTGCCTCCTCGACGTGCACATGCCCGGCAGCGGGATCACCGCCGCCTGGGAGATCACCCGCGCCCTGCCGGACACCGCGGTCGTCATGCTCACCGCGTCCGCCGATGAGGACGACCTCTTCGACGCCCTGCGCGCCGGCGCCTCCGGCTACCTGCTCAAGGACATGGACCCCGACCGGCTGTGCGACAGCCTGCGCCGCATCCTGGCGGGAGAGACCGTGCTGCCGCGGTGGCTGGTGCACAAGATGGCCGAGGAGTTCCACGCGCGCCCGCGCCGCCGGCTGACCCCGAAGGCGAGGGCGGCGCTGGAGCGGCTGACCGCCCGGGAGGCGGAGGTCCTGGACCTCATGGGGTCCGGGCTGTCGACCGAGGGCATCGCCCGGGAGCTCCACGTCGCGCCGGTGACCGTGCGGACCCACGTCTCCGGGATCCTCCGCAAGCTCCGGGTGCCCGACCGCGAGGCCGCGGTCGCCCTGGCGCGCGGCGGCCCAGGCAGGAGCTGAACTCCCCCCAGGGGGTGTGTTGAGACATCTCAACGCGTCACGAGGTTCCGGCCCGGTCGCACGCGACCTACCGTTCCGCTGTCACACCGTGACGCACTGATCCGGGACCTGTACGTGGTCGCTTGGGCCCCGGGGAGCGAGTAGCGAAACCGACGCGGGTGGTCTTGGACACCTGTACGGGAGCACCCGGCCGCCTCCGGCGGCGGTGGCACGTGCCCGTACCGGCCACTGCGACGCAACGGGGAGCACACCAGCATGACCACGCACGCACACCGGCCCACGCCGACCTCCGGAGCCCGCCGGGCAGCCCGGGCACTCGTCATCCCGATGGTCTTCGCCGGCGTGCTGAGCACGAGCCCCGCGCACGCGGCGCCCGCCGCCCCTGCCGACGGGATCTGCACCGGGGTCGTGAACCAGCTGGCGCACCGGGGGTCGGTGCAGGAGAACCTGCTCCGCGCGGCGGCCCGCCGGAACGCCGAGCTGATCAGCCGGCTGCAGGCCGAGCGCGCCGCTCTTCAGGCGACCGCCGACCGGCTGACCGCGCAGATCTCGGCCGCCCATGGCGACATCGCCGCCCTCGACGCGGAGCGCGGCCGGATCGACGCCGACCTGGAGGCGGCCGAGAACGAGCTCGCCACGCTCCTGAGCACGACGGAGTCCACCACCCGGGCCGTCGAGGACGCGCAGCGGGCGCTGCAGGACCTCCAGGGGCAGCAGACCGCCGTGCAGGAGCAGGTCGCGGCTCTCCAGCGGCAGCTCGAGGACGCCGAGCAGGCCGCCGCCCGGCTGCGCGCGCAGGCCGCCACGGTGGACGAGGACATCGCCGCCAAGAACGCCGAGATCGCGGCGGCCGAGCAGCGGCTGGCCCAGCTGCAGGCCGGCGCGGCCGGTGCGGCGGAGACGCTGGCCCGCAAGGACCAGCAGCTCCAGACCGCCCGGACCGAGCTCGCGACGCTCACCGCGGAGGCGCAGCGGGCCTCCGCCGCCGTGACCGGGGCCGAGCAGTCGGTCCGCGACGCCGAGGCCGAGCTGCAGCGGCTGCAGGACGAGGGCACCGCCGCCCAGGCGGAGCTCGACGCCCAGGTGGCCGCGGTCGAGGAGGCCCGGACGACGCTCACCGGGCTCCAGGCGGACGCCGCCGCGGCCGCGGACCTCGTCACCGCGAAGCAGACCGAGATCGGGCGTGCCGAAGCCGAGCTCTCGGCCCAGCGCGAGGACGCCGCCGCTGCCGCGGAGGCGCTTGCGACGCTGACCGCGGCGGTGCGCACGGCGCAGGGCCGGCTGGCCACCCTGCAGGCCGACGCCCAGGACGCCGCCGACGAGCTCGCCGCGCACACGGCGCGGACCGAGGCCCTGAACGCGCAGATCGCCGACCTGCAGCAGCAGGTCGACGCGGCCGGCGCCCAGGTCGCCGCGAAGCAGGCCGAGCTGGAGCGGGCCCGGGCCGAGCTGTCCGGGCTCCAGGTCCGCAAGTCGTTCCTGGAGGCCGAGGTCGCCCGCCTGTCGGCGATCAACGGCGGCAAGAAGGAGGAGCGGGAGGCCCGGGAGGCCGCGATCGCGTCGTACCGGGCCGAGCTCACCACGGTGACGAACCGGATCACCGACACGACGACGCAGATCGCCGGCCTCTCCGGCGACCTGGCCCGGCTCAAGGCCGACGTCGACGCCCTCAACGCCCAGCTCGCCGCCAAGAAAGCGGAAAGCGCCGCCCTGCAGCAGCAGGCCGCACCGCTGCAGGCCCAGCTGACGGCCGCCAACGCCGCGGTGACCACCGAGCAGGCCCGGATCACCGCGCTCCAGGAGCAGCTCCCGGCGCTGCAGGCCGACGTGGCCACCGCCGACCAGGCCGTCGCGGCCGGGACGACCGAGCTCGACCGCCTGCGAGCCGAGCTGGCGGGGCTGCAGGTCGCGGAGCGGGACGCCCGCCAGCCGGTCACCGACCAGGAGGAGCTGGTCGCCGGCCTGGAGGACGCACTCCCGACGCTCGTGGACGGCGTTGCCGCTGCCCAGCAGGAGATCGCCGACCAGCAGGCGGTGCTGGAGAGCCGGCGGAGCGACCTCACCCGGGCCGAGGCCGCCCTCGGGGACGCGATCGCAGCGGTCGCCGCTCAGGAGGCCGAGGTCGCCGGGCTGGAGGGCGAGCTCGCCGAGCTGCAGGAGAGCCTGGACGCGGCCGACGCCGCCGTGATCGCCCAGCAGGGGGAGGTGACCACGCTGAACGCCGACCTCGACCGCCTGGCGGCCGCCCTCACCGATCTGAACGGCAGGATCACGGCCAAGGAGGCCGAGGTCCTCGGCCTGCAGACCCGCGTGGCCCCACTGCTGGACCAGCTCAACCGTCTCAACGACGAGGTCAGCGAGACGGAGTCGCGGCTGCGCACGCTCCAGGGCGAGGTGACCGCGCTCGACGGCAAGGTCACCGCGGCGCAGCGTGTGCTCCGCGACCTGGAGGCGCAGAAGAAGCAGAACCGGGACGCCATCGCCCGGCAGCGCGCGGTGGTGAACGACCTGGAGAGCCAGCTGGGCGCCGTGCAGCGGCAGATCAGCGCGATCGACGCCCAGATCGCGCTGGGCGGGTGCGTGGCCTGACCCGAGGCGACGCGCGGCCGGATCGAGCAGGGAGGGACCGGGTCACCCGGGCTCGGTCCCTCCCTGCGCCCGCCCCCGGCACGCAGTCCGCGACCGCGGCTACCCCACCCGACGAGCTGCCTGAGAACCGCTGTGAGCGACCGGCGCCGATCGCACCCCGCGCAGCGGGGGGCCGGGTCAGGGCAACGGGCCGGCCAGCGCGCGGGCCAGGGCGATCAGGTCCGGATCGGCGCGGCCGGTCTCCTGGGCGCCCCACAGCAGACCCACCGCCGCGCTCACGAACCCCCACGCCCGGGCCCGCCCCGGCGGCACCCCCAACCCCGCCGCGAGCAGCGCCACCCGCCGGTCGACCAGGCCGGCCAGGCCGGCCAGCGCCGCCCACGGCCGCGGCGGGTTGTGCAGCGCCGTCCCTCCGTCCAGCGCGGGCTCGCCCCACACGCCGTGCGGGTCGACGGCGACCCAGCCGTCGCCGTCGCGCAGCACGTTGGCGCCGTGCAGGTCGCCGTGGCAGAGCACGGCGGGCGCCGCGGTCCCGAGCAGGTGCTCGAGCGTGCCCGCCGCGCGCGCGGTCAGGTCCGCGGGCACCAGCGGGGAGCCGGCCCGCAGCAGCGGCACCCGTCGCCGGCTGTCCGGCACGCCCGGCGGCCGGGCCGCGCCCGAACGGTGCAGCCGCCGCGCGACCGCGGCCAGCACGGGCAGCGCGGCGGCGTCGGGGAGGCCGGACAGGTCGGTGCCGGGGACGGCGGCGGCCAGCAGCAGCGCCGTCCCCTCCGCGTCGGCGGCCACGTCGAGCAGCCGGACCGCACCCCGGCCGTCCCAGGCGGCCAGCGCCGCCGCCTCCCCGGCGAGGGTGGGGTCGCCGGCGGCCCCCGCCTTCACCACCACCGCGGTCCCGTCCGCACGCCGGGCCGGCGCCACGAACCGGCCGCTGGTCGGGAACGGCCGCCCCAGCCGCAGCCCCCAGCGGGCCGCCGCCCGGGCGCCCACGGCGGCGGGGGTCACCCCGCCAGGCGCCCCGCGGCCGCGGCGATCCGTTCGTCGGTGGCGGTCAGGGCCAGCCGCACGTGCCGCGCGCCGGCCGGGCCGTAGAAGGAGCCCGGTGCGGCGACGATGCCCCGGTCGGCCAGCCAGTCGATGGTCGCCCAGCAGTCCTCGTCGCGGGTGACCCACAGGTACAGCCCGGCCTCGGAGTGGTCGATGCGCGCCCCGGCGGCCCGGACGGCGGCCGCCAGCCGCTCGCGGCGGGCCCGGTAGCGCTCGCGCTGCTCGTCGACGTGCGTGTCGTCGGCGAGCCCGGCGGCCATCGCCGCCTGCACCGGGCCGGGCACCAGCAGGCCCAGGTGCCGGCGGACCTCCCACACCCGCCGGACCAGCGACGGGTCCCCCGACAGCAGCCCGGCGCGGTAGCCGGCCGCGGTGGACTGCTTGGACAGCGAGTGCACCGCCAGCAGGCCGGTGTGGTCCTCCCCCGCCACCGCCGGGTGCAGCACCGACCGGGGCTCGACGTCCCAGCCCAGGGTCACGTAGCACTCGTCGGCGACGACCGGGACGCCGTGGGCCCGGCCCCAGGCCACCCAGGCCCGCAGCTGCGCGTCGGGGAGCACCCGGCCGTGCGGGTTGCCCGGGGAGTTCAGCCAGACGAGGACGACGCCGGCCGCGTCGTCCGGCGGGGTGTCGGTGCGCCGGACCGCGAGGCCGGCCAGCACCGCCCCCACCTCGTAGGTCGGGTAGGCGACCTCGGGCACGAGCACGGTGCCGGCGCCGCGCAGCCCCAGGAGGGTCGGCAGCAGGGCGACCAGCTCCTTGGAGCCGACGGTGGGGATGACCGACGGGTCGGCGCCCAGCGGGTCGGCCAGGCGGACGCCCAGGCGCCGCTGCAGCCAGCCGGCCGCGGCGCGGCGCAGATCGGGCGTGCCCAGCGCGGTCGGGTAGCCGGGGGCGTCGGCGGCGCCGGCCAGCGCGTCCTGGAGCACCGCCGGGGTGTCGTCGACCGGCGTCCCGATGGACAGGTCGACGACACCGCCGGGGTGCCGGGCCGCCTTGGCCCGGGCACCGGCGAGGGAGTCCCAGGGGAAGTCGGGCAGCCGGCCGGCCGCCGTCCCCGCAGCGGTGGTCGTCAGTGGCCCTCGCCCTGCGGCGGCAGGGCGGCCACCAGCGGGTGGTCCTTGCCGATCTTCCCGGTCTTGGCCGCACCGCCCGGGCTGCCCAGGTCGGAGAAGAACTCCACGTTGGCGTTGTAGAAGTCCTTCCACTTGTCGGGGACGTCGTCCTCGTAGTAGATGGCCTCCACCGGGCAGACCGGCTCGCACGCACCGCAGTCGACGCACTCGTCGGGGTGGATGTAGAGCATCCGCTCGCCCTCGTAGATGCAGTCGACCGGACACTCGTCGATGCACGCCTTGTCGAGGACGTCGACGCAGGCCTGGGTGATGACGTAGGTCACGGGCTTCCTCCGAGGCGGACGAGCGGCGCTCCCGGGGGCTCCCCCGGGTGCGCAGGAACAGCGTTCAGTATGTCGTGCGACCGGGGCCCCGCGTGCGACGGGGGCGGCCGGGCTGCCCCCGTGGAGGGGCCCGGGCGGGACCGGCGAGGATCGCGGGCATGGGACAGAGCCGCAGCCCTGTGGGGGTGGCCGAGCTGGAGCGCGTGGCCGCCCGCGGCTGGCGCGGCACCGAGGAGGAGCCGCTGGGCGACTGGGTGTTGCGTGCCGGGGGCGGGTTCACCGGACGGGCCAACTCCGCCCTCGTCGTCGGCGACCCCGGGATGCCGCTGCCGGAGGCGGTCGCGGCGGTGACCGCCTGGTACGCCGCCCGGGACCTGCGGCCCGCCGCGCAACTGCCGGGCGTCGCGTCGCGCGCGGCGGACGCCGCGTTCGCCGCCGCGGGCTGGGAGCGGGACGAGGACGTCCTGGTGCTCACCGCCCCGCTGGCCGTGCCCCCGGCGGACGACGCCGTCGCCGTCGACCTCTCCCCCGCGCCCGACGAGGCCTGGCTCGCCGGGTACCGGCACCGCGGGCGCCCGCTGCCGGCCACCGCGCGCTCGGTCCTCACCAACGCGGACGAGGTCGCCTTCGCCTCGGTCCGGCGGGAACCGGAGCCGGCGCCGCTGGCCGCCGTCGGCCGCGGGGTGGTCACCGGCGAGTGGCTGGGGGTGGCCGCGGTGACCGTCGAGGAGGCGCACCGCAGGCAGGGCCTGGCCACCGCGGTGATGGCCGCGCTGCTGCGCTGGGGGGCGCGGCGCGGCGCCCGGTGGGTCTACCTGCAGGTGACGGCGTCCAACGCGCCGGCCCGGGCCCTGTACCGGCGGGCCGGGTTCATCGAGCACCACCGGTACCACTACCGGCTGGCCCCGGGCTGACCCGCGGCGCGGCGAGCACCCGGCCCACCGCGAACGCCGCCGCGACGACGCCCAGCAGCAGGAAGGCGAGGTTGACCACCCCGGTGACCCCGCCACCGGTGATGACGAGGTCCCCCTCCGGCCGGCGGGTGCTCGCCGCCAGGGCCACGGCCAGCCAGGCCAGCGCCGGGAGGACGGCGGCCGCGCGGGAGCCGGTCAGCCGCGCGGCCAGCGGGACCAGCAGCAGGTTCCCGGCCACCGCCGCGGCCACCGAGACCGGGGCCGGCACCCCGCCGACCCGCAGGGGCAGCCAGAAGACCTCGACGAGGGCCAGCCAGGTGGCCAGTGCGACGACGAGCAGCCCGCCGGCGACCCGCGCCGCCGCCCTCATCCGTCGATGCCGGCGAACAGGTCGTCCTCCCAGCCGTTCGCCCCCTGCCCGGCCGGACCGCGCTCGCCCCGCACCAGGCGGTAGTACTCGACGCCGAGCACCTCCTGGCCGAGGTTGTTGGACAGCGCGAAGAACGGCCCGTCGACGGTGATCTGGGTGGCGTGCGCGCGCATGGCGGCGTCCTTGCGCCCGGCGTGGGCCCGGCCGTCGACGGCGGCGGTGACCACCTCGTCGGGGACGGCGAAGGGCACCTGGTCGAGGTCGCCGAGCGAGTCGAACGGCGACTCCTCGCCGAGCGCGGCCATCGCCTCGACCCCCTGCCGCAGCACCGAGCGGGGCATGCAGCACCAGTAGACCTTGGCGACGTCCCACGCCTGGCCCAGGTCGGGCCGGTAGGCCGGGTCGGCGGCCCGCTCGACCGCGGCCATCGCCACCCGGTGCGCCTGGATGTGGTCGGGGTGGCCGTAGCCACCCTTCTCGTCGTAGGTGACGACGACCTGCGGGCGCACCTCGCGGACGAGGGCCACGGCGTGCGCGACCGCCTCGTCGAGGTCGGCCCGCCAGAACGCGCGGGGCTTGTCGTTGGCCGGGGTCCCCATCATCCCGGAGTCCCGGTACCGCCCCGGACCGCCGAGGAAGCGCCAGTCGGTGACGCCGAGCGCCTCCATCGCCGCCCGCAGCTCGGCGATCCGGTACCCGCCGAGCTGGTCGGCGTGCTCGGGGCCGAGCAGCTCCAGCTCGGGCACGAGCACCTCGCCCTCCTCGCCGAGGGTGCAGGTGAGCAGGGTGACCGAGACGCCCTCGGCGACGTAGCGCGCCATCGTCGCGCCGTTGTTGATCGTCTCGTCGTCGGGGTGGGCGTGCACGAGCAGCAGGCGGCGGTCAGCGGTCACGGTGGGCCATTCTCCCCGGACCGCCCGGACCGGGGTCCTGCGACCCCACCGCCGAGTCGATCACGGGGGTGGTGCACGCGGCCCGGGCCGACGCGCCGGGGACCTCGGCCGGATCCCCGTGATCACGGCGGCCCGGGCCGGGAACACCTCACTCGGCGTCGACGGGGACGACCTCACGGGCCTCGGCGAAGTGGCAGGACGACGGGTGCCCCTGGCCGCGGTCGACCAGGGCCGGCGGCTCCTGCGCGCAGATGTCCTGGGCCTTCCAGCAGCGGGTCCGGAACCGGCAGCCCGAGGGCGGGTCGGCCGGGCTGGGGACGTCGCCCTGGAGCAGGATGCGGTCCTTCTGCCCCCGCAGGTGCGGCTCGTGCAGCGGCACCGAGGAGAGCAGCGCCTGCGTGTAGGGGTGCGAGGGCGATCCGTACACCTGCTCGTCGGTGCCCTCCTCGACGATGCTGCCGAGGTACATGACCGCCACCCGGTCGGAGATGTGCCGGACGACGGACAGGTCGTGGGCGATGAAGAGGTAGGAGAGCCCGAACTCCTGCTGCAGGTCCTCGAGCAGGTTGACCACCTGGGCCTGGACCGACACGTCGAGGGCCGACACCGGCTCGTCGCAGACGATGATCTCCGGCCGCAGCGCCAGGGCGCGGGCGATCCCGATCCGCTGCCGCTGCCCGCCGGAGAACTGGTGCGGGTAGCGGTTGACGTAGTCGGGGTTGAGGCCGACCCGGTCGAGCAGCTCCTGGGTCCGCTGCAGGCGCCCCTTCTTCGGGGCCACGTCGTCGTGCACCGACCAGCCCTCGGCCACGATGTCGCCCACGGTCATCCGCGGGTTCAGGGAGGCGTACGGGTCCTGGAAGATGATCTGGACCTCGCGGCGGTACTCCTTGAGGGCCTTGCCGGAGAGCCCGGTGACGTCGCGGCCCTTGTAGACGATCGACCCGCCGGTGGGCTTCTCCAACGCCACGATCAGCTTCGACACCGTCGACTTGCCGCAGCCGGACTCGCCGACCAGGCCCACCGTCTCCCCGCGGCGCAGGGTGAGGTTGACGCCGTCCACGGCGCGGACGTGCCCGATGGTGCGCTTGAAGACGACGCCCTGGGTCAGCGGGAAGTGCTTCTGCAGGTCCCGGATCTCCAGCAGCGCGTCGCCGGTGGGCGGGGTGGACGGACGCGGCGCCCCCGTGGCGAGGGACGTGCCCTCGGCGAGCGGCGTCCCCTTGGAGAGGGATGCCGCCGTGGCACCGGAGCTGTCGTCAGGCCGTGTCGCCCGGCCCGACTCCGCGCCCCGGTCCGCTGCTCGCTCGTTCCCCGCTGCGGTGCTCCCGGGGCTGTCGTCAGGCACCGAGGACCTCCTCGCTGTAGTGGCAGGCCGCCTCGCGGCCGGGCACGACCAGCCGCAGCGGCGGGACATCGGTGTCGCACACCCGGCCCGGCAGCGCGTCGGCCCCGAGCCGGCGGCGCGAGCAGCGCGGGTGGAAGGGGCAGCCGGGCGGGATCGCGGCCAGGTTCGGCGGCTGGCCGACGATGGGCAGCAGCCGGCCGCCCTTGTGCTCTACCTGCGGCACCGAGCTCATCAGGCCGTCGGTGTAGGGGTGCGCCGGGTCGCTGAACACGTCGTCCACGGTGCCCCGCTCGACGATGCGCCCGGCGTACATGACCGCGACGTTGTCGGCGACCTCGTTGACCACGCCGAGGTCGTGGGTGATGAGGATCAGGCCCATGCCGGTGTCGCGCTGGAGGTCCTTGAGCAGGTCCATCACCTGGGCCTGCACCGTGACGTCGAGAGCGGTGGTGGGCTCGTCGGCGATGAGGACGCGCGGGTCGAGGGCGATGGCCATCGCGATCATGACCCGCTGCCGCATGCCCCCGGAGAACTGGTGCGGGTAGTCGTTCACCCGCGCCCGGGCGCCGGGGATGCGCACCCGGTCCATCAGCTCGATGGCGTGCTGCTTGGCCTCCTTGCGCGAGGTGCCGCGGTGCGCGCGGAACATCTCGCCGATCTGGAAGCCGACGCTGTAGACCGGGTTCAGCGAGGACAGGGCGTCCTGGAAGATCATCGAGATCCCCGGCCCGCGGACCTTGCGCTGCTCCTCCTCCGGCATCGTCAGCAGGTCGCGCCCCTGGAAGAAGATGCCCCCGCCGTTGATCCGCGCCGGCGGGGAGTCGAGGATCCCCATGATCGCCTGGGCGGACACGGACTTCCCGGACCCGGACTCCCCGAGGATGGCCAGGGTCTCCCCCTCGGCGAGGGAGTAGCTGACCCCGTTGACGGCGTTCACGACGCCGCTGCGGGTCCGGAACTCGACGTGCAGGTCGTCGACCTCGAGCACGGGGGTGCCGGTGGAGCCCGACGCCGGGGTCGGCTCGGACAGGTCGGGGCGGGTCATGCGCGCTGCCTCGGGTCGAGGGCGTCGCGCAGGGCGTCACCCAGCATCACGAACGCCATCACGGTCAGGGTCAGGACGAGGCTCGGGAAGAGCACCAGGTGCGGCGAGACGCGCAGCAGGTTCTGCCCGGCGTCGATCTGCAGGCCCCAGGAGATCGCCGGCCGCTGCAGGCCCACGCCGAGGTAGGTCAGCGTGGCCTCCGCGGCGATGAGCACGCCGATCGTGATCGTCGTGTACACCAGCACCGGCGCCACCGCGTTCGGCAGGATGTGCCGGACCAGGATGCGCCCGTTGGACGCGCCCATGGCCCGGGCCGCCGCGACGTAGTCCGAGCTCTTCACCGCGATCACCTGGGACCGGACCAGCCGCATCGCGGTCATCCAGCCGAACGCGGCCAGCGCGATGGCGACCGCCACCACCCCGCGGCCGAGGGTCCCGCTGCGCAGCACCACGAGGGCGCCGAGCACCAGGGGCAGGGCGTAGAAGATGTCGGTGATCCGGGAGAGCAGGCTGTCGACGCCGCCGCCGAAGAACCCGGCGACCGCCCCGACGAGGACCCCCATCACGAGGACCACCGCCACGGCCAGCAGGCCGATGATCAGCGAGTTGCGCGCGCCGTAGACGACGTTGGCGAGGTAGTCGCAGCCCTGCTGGTCGAACCCGAACCAGTGCTCGGCCGAGGGCTTCTGCTGGCTGTTGGCCAGGCTGCAGTCCCGCGGGTCGGCGCCCCGGGCGAACAGCGACGGGAACAGCGCCATGAGCACGAACCCCAGGGCGAGGAGCGAGCCGATCCAGAACAGCGGGTTGCGCTTGAGCTCGCCCCAGGCATCGCTCCACAGGCTGTTCTGCCGGGCGTCGGTGACGTCGACGTCCGGGTCCTCCAGCCCGGTCTGCGTCCCGGCCTGGACCTCGTCGTGGCGCAGGTCGGCCTGCTGCTGGTCGGTCACCGTGGACCGCCGGGTCGGGTCAGTCATAGCGGATCCTCGGGTCGAGGACGGCGTAGAGCACGTCGACCACCAGGTTGAAGAAGATGAAGAAGAAGACGAAGAGCGTCACGATGCCGACCACGACCGCGCCCTCCTGGGCACGGATCGCGTCGTAGACCGCCCGCCCGAGACCCGGCAGGTTGAACACCGACTCGGTGACGATCGCACCGCCCATGAGCGTGCCGATGTCGGCGCCGATGAAGGTGACCACCGGGATGAGGCTGTTGCGCAGCGTGTGGCGGACGATGACCGTCCGCCTCGGCAGGCCCTTGGCCCGCGCCGTCCGCACGTAGTCCCCGCGCAGGTTCTCCGCCACGCTCGTGCGGGTCAGCCGGGCCACGTAGGCCAGCGAGCCGGCGGCGAGCACCATGCCCGGGAGCAGGTAGCTGTACCAGCCGTCCCCGATGCCGGCGATGGGGAACCAGCCGAACTGCAGGCCGAACACGAACTGCGCGACGAAGGCCAGCACCAGGATCGGGATCGAGACGACCAGCGTGCTTGACACCAGGACCAGGTTGTCGAGGAACCCGTTGCGGCGGATGCCGGCCAGGACCCCCGCGATGATCCCGATGACCGCCTCGATCGCGATCGCGACCACGGTCAGCCGGACGGTGACCGGCAGCCGCTGCTCGATCGTGTCGAGCACCTCGCGGCCGCGGAAGTCGGTGCCGAAGTCGCCCTGGACCAGGTCGCCGAGGTACTTGACGTACTGGATGACGAACGGGTCGTTGAGGTTGAACTCCTCGCGGAGCTCGGCCTGCACGGCCGGGGAGAGCGGGCGGTCACCGCCGAGCGCGCGGATGGGGTCGCCGGGCAGGGCGTACACCAGCGCGAAGATCAGGAAGGAGGCGCCGATCAGGACCGGGATGGTCAGCAAGAGGCGGCGCGCGACGTAGCGGCCCATGTCCCCCCTCGGGTGTGTGCGCCGGCCTGACGGGCGGGCGCCGGATCCATCGTGCTCTGTCGAGGGCACACGCGCCGCCGGGGGCGACCGTCCTGGCGTGGACGGCGCCCCCGGCGGGTGGTGCGTTCCCTACAGGGTCAGCCGACGACCTGAACGTCCGCGACGCGGACGCGGCCGAAGGCGTCGATGATGACGTTGTCGACGTTCTCCGAGTGCGCACCCTGGTTCAGCCGGTAGAACAGCGGCGCGGCGGGGAGGTCCTCGAGGAGGATGTCCTCGGCGTTCTGGTACGCCTCGATCGCCGCGTCGTTCGACTCCGCGGAGTTACCCGCGGCCAGCGCCTGGTCGAACTCCGGGTTGCTGTAGAAGGTCACGTTCGACCCGGCCGGCGGGATGGCGGCGGTGGAGTACAGCGGGCCGAGGAAGTTCTCGGCGACCGGGTAGTCCATGATCCAGCCGGACCGGAACGGGCCGGTCATGCCCTGCGCGTCCTGCAGCGGCAGGTACTCGGAGAAGTCCAGGTTGCCCTGCAGGTTGTAGTCGACGCCGAGGTTCTCCCGGATCTGGTTGCCGATGGCCTCCATCCAGGCGTCGTGGCCGGCGCCGGCGTTGAACCACAGGTCGACCGGCTGGCTGCGGTCGAAGCCGGCCTCGTCGAGCAGCCGGTTGGCCTCCTCGACGTCCAGGTCGCAGACCTGGCAGGCGTCCTCGCGGAAGCCGTCGACGACCGGGCTGATGTAGGAGGTCGCCGGGGTGCGGGTGCCGTTGAAGATGGCGTCGCTGATCGCCTGCCGGTCGATCGCCATCGAGAACGCCTTGCGCACGTTCGGGTCGGCGAAGCGCTGGTCGTAGGTCGGGAAGCCCAGCGAGGTGATGTCGCCCTGCGCCGTCTCGATGTACCGGTCGCCGAACTCACCCTCCGCCGAGGCGATGACCTCCGGCGGCAGCTGGTCGACGATGTCGACGTTGCCGGCCTGGAGGTCGGTGTAGGCGGTGTTCTGCTCGGTGTAGATGCGGTACTCGACCGAGTCGGCGTTGCCCTCGGTCTCGCCGGCGTAGTCCTCGTAGCGGGTCAGGGTGATGCCCTGGCCGGGGACGAGGGCCTCCTCGGCCTGGAACGGGCCGTTGCCGATCGGCTGCTCGCCGAAGCCCTCCGGGTCCTCGAAGAACGCCTCCGGCAGCGGGGCGAACGCGGTGTACCCGGTGGTGGTCGGCCACTGCGCGTACGGCGAGGTGAGCTCGACCTCGAAGGTCTGGTCGTCGATGACGCGCAGGCCCGACATCTCCGTGGCGGCCGGCTCACCGGTGACGTTGCCGGCGTCGTCGGTCGGCGCCTGCAGCTGGTCGTAGCCCGCGATGTTCGAGAAGAAGTACGAGTTGCCCTGCGCGTTCGGGCTGTACGCGGTGTAGTTCCACGCGTCGACGAACGACTGCGCGGTGACCGGCGTGCCGTCGTGGAAGGTCCAGCCCTCCTTGAGGTTGACCGTCCAGGTCTGCTGGTCCTCGGACTCGATCGACTCGGCGACCCCGGTGAAGACCGCCTCGTTGGTCTCGACGTCGTACTGGACCAGCCGGGTGAACAGCGAGTCGACGATCTGGCCACCCTCGGTCTCGTTGGTGTTGCCGGGGACCAGCGGGTTCTCCGGCTCACCGATGTAGACGCTGAAGGACCCGCCGTCGCCCCCGGCCGCGCCGGTGCCGCCCTCGTCGTCCCCGCCGCCACAGGCGGACAGCACCATCGCGCCGGACAGCCCGGTCGCGATGAACGCCGCGGATCGCTTGCTCAACCTCACGTGCAATGCCTCCCTCGTCCCGCGCTGCGGGGGGAATGGTCTCGTTCTCCGGCGGCCGGGCGCGCGGCCGGGCCGGCGGGATCGTGCGGACAGGTACCGGTCGGTCGGTACGTCGGGAAAACCTAGGCGCGTAGCGCACCGGCCGCCACGACCGACACCGACTTGTGACCTCGGCTCACCGTCTCACAGCGTGGAATCGTGGTTGCGGGCGGAGGGGTCGACCCCCTCGGGAGGAGTTGCGGCCCGCGCTCCGTACCGCCGCAAGGAGTCCGCCTCCTCGCGGCGGGCGCCACAGGGTCCACAGGGTCCGGTCAGCGGCGCCCGTCGAGCAGCCCCCGGACGGCCGGCAGCAGCGGCCGATCGGCGGGGATCCAGTCGAGGTCGTCGAGGTCGGCGGCACCGACCCAGCGCAGCTCGGCGTGCTCGTGGGCGGTCGGGGCCGCTCCCCCGGCGGCGGTGGCCGACCACAGGCGCAGGGTGGACCCCCCGGGCGCGCCCCCGGCGACGACACCGTCGAGCACCACCTCGCCGAGGAAGGCACCGGGCACCACGGTGAGCCCCAGCTCCTCCTCGAGCTCGCGGACCAGCCCGGCGCGCTCGTCCTCGCCCGGCTCGACCTTGCCGCCGGGGAACTCCCAGCAGCCGTCGTAGGGGCCACCGGAGCGCTGGGCGACCAGCACTCGGTCGCCGTCCACGAGGGCCGCACCGACCACCTGGACGACGTCGCGCGCCCGCCGGGCGGCCACCGCGGCGTAGGCGTCCAGCCGGGCGGACGCGGCCCGGCCCAGCCGGCGGACGCGCAGCCGGTCGGCCACCCGGCCGAGGGCGCCGGGCAGCCGGCCGGCCCACTCGAGCTCGTCGTCGACCCGCGTCCCCGCGCCGGTGGCGGCGAACCGGCGGGTGCGCCGCAGGCCGCCGCGGGCGTGCACCACGCGCTCCGGTCGCACCGCCTCGACCTCCTCGAGCGGGGGCGACCAGGAGCCGTCGGGGCCGCGGGCGACGTCGAAGGCCACCGTCAGCGGCGCCTCCACCAGGGTGGTGAACCGCAGTCGTGGCACCCGCCCAGGGTCGCAGACCGGGCAGGATGGGCCCCGTGCGCATCACCGCCCGCGTCGACTACGCCGTCCGCGCGGCCGTGGAGCTGGCGGCGGTCGCCCCCGGCGCGCTCACCTGCGACCGGATCGCGACCGCCCAGCAGATCCCCTCGCGCTTCCTCCAGTCCATCCTCGGCGACCTCCAGCACGCCCGGCTGGTCACCAGCCAGCGCGGCCGCGAGGGCGGCTACCGGCTCGCGCTGCCGCCGGAGGAGGTCTCGATCGCCCGGGTGATGCGGGTGGAGCAGGGCTTCCTCGCCGAGGTGCACGGGCAGCGCCCGGAGGACGTCGAGTACCCGGGCACCGCCGGACCCCTCGCCTCGGTGTGGGTGGCCGCCCGGGAGGCCTACCGGCGGGTGCTCGAGGAGGTGACGCTGGCCGACGTGGTGGCCGGGAAGCTGCCGGGCGCGGTGGCGGAGCTGGCCGCGCTCGAGGAGGCGTGGCGCTCGTTCTCCTCCGAACCGCGGGGGTGACCCGGCCGCCGGGACGCCCGACCGACCGCGACCGCGACCGGCTGGGCCAGGATGGCGGCATGAGCGCGCCGCACCGGGGTGTCACCGTGTTCCTCACCGGCCTGTCCGGGGCCGGGAAGTCGACCATCGCCGACGCGCTGATCGCCGAGCTGGAGGCCGAGGGCCGGCCGGTGACGGTTCTCGACGGGGACGTCGTCCGCACCCACCTCTCCAGCGAGCTGTCCTTCTCCAGGGAGCACCGCGACCTCAACATCCGCCGGATCGGCTTCGTCGCCGGCGAGGTGGTCAAGCACGGGGGGACGGCGGTCGTCGCGGCCATCGCCCCGTACGAGGCCGCCCGCGAGGAGGCCCGGGCGCTCGTCGAGCGGCACGGCCGGTTCGTGCTGGTGCACCTGGCCACCCCGCTGGAGGTCTGCGAGGAGCGCGACGTCAAGGGGCTGTACGCGCGGGCCCGCGCCGGGGAGATCCCGGTCTTCACCGGGGTGAGCGACCCCTACGAGCCGCCGCTGCACCCCGAGCTCGTGATCGACACGTCGGTGACCCCGCTGGCGCGGTCGGTGGCCCTCGTCCGCGCCGCGATGGAGGACCGACCCCTGGAGGGACCCCGCGCCCGGGGCGGGGCCGGTGCCCCGGCTCGCTGATCCCCCGTCGTGTGGGACGATGGGCGGGTGACCGGTCGTGGCCTGCTGCTCGTCGAGCGCCGCCACATCGACCTGGCGCTGGTGAGCAGCGCCGTCTGTCGCCCGGAGCGCTGACCCCGGTCCCCTCGCGCAGCACCCGCTGCGCCACCCCGATCCGGCAGCGCCCTCGTGCCCGGGTGCCGTCCCGGCGGAGGGGCGCAGGAAGAAGACGACGTGACCACCCCCCGCACCAGCAGCCGTCCCCAGCGTGGCCAGGGCCAGTGGGCGCTCGGCTACCGCGAGCCGCTCAACCCCAACGAGCGGATGAAGAAGGACTCCGACGGCCTCGAGGTCCGCCAGCGGATCCTCGACATCTACGCGCACACCGGCTTCGACGGCATCGACCCCTCCGACCTGCGCGGCCGGATGCGCTGGATGGGCCTCTACACCCAGCGCGCCCAGGGCATCCCCGGCGGGAAGACCGCCGTGCTGGAGCCCGAGGAGCTCGAGGACTCCTACTTCATGCTGCGCGTGCGCATCGACGGCGGGCAGCTCACCAGCGAGCAGCTGCGCGTCATCGGCGGCATCAGCACCGAGTTCGGCCGCGACGTCGCCGACGTCACCGACCGGCAGAACGTGCAGCTGCACTGGATCCGCATCGAGGACGTGCCCGAGATCTGGCGGCGGCTGGAGGCGGTGGGCCTGTCCACCATGGAGGCCTGCGGCGACACCCCGCGCGTGATGCTCAACTGCCCGTTGGCCGGCGTCCTCGAGGACGAGGTGATCGACGCCACCGACGTGGTCGCCGAGACGGTGGCCAAGTACGTCGGCAGCCCGGAGTTCAGCAACCTGCCGCGCAAGTGGAAGACGTCGATGTCCGGGTGCGCCGACCACTGCACCGGGCACGAGATCAACGACGTCTCCTTCGTCGGGGTCCTCGACGACTACGGCACGCCGGGCTACGACCTGTGGGTCGGCGGCGGGCTGTCGACCAACCCCAAGCTGGCCCAGCGGATCGGCGTGTTCGTCCGGCCCGAGGAGGTCACCGAGGTGTGGGCCGCCTGCACGGCGGTCTTCCGCGACTACGGCTACCGCCGGCAGCGCAACCACGCCCGGATCAAGTTCCTCATGGCCGACTGGGGCCCCGAGCGGTTCCGCCAGGTGCTCGAGGACGAGTACCTGCACCGGCAGCTTCCCGACGGCCCCGCGCCCGCGCCGCCGAAGCACGACCAGCGCGACCACGTCGGCGTCATGCGGCAGAAGGACGGCCGCAACGCCGTCGGCTTCGCCCTGCGCACCGGCCGCATCGGCGGTGAGCTGCTGGCCCGCGTGGCCGACCTGGCCGACGAGTACGGCGCGGGCCGGATCCGGACGACGGCCCAGCAGAAGCTCGTCGTCCTCGACGTCCCCGACGACCGGGTGGAGGGCCTCGTCGCCGCGCTCGCGGAGCACGACCTGCAGGTCCGGCCCTCGGCCTTCCGCCGCGGCACCATGGCCTGCACCGGCCTGGAGTTCTGCAAGCTGGCCATCGTGGAGACCAAGGGCCACGCGCAGGACCTGTACGCCGAGCTCGAGAAGCGGCTGCCGGACTTCGACGAGCCCGTCTCGATCAACGTCAACGGCTGCCCCAACAGCTGCGCCCGCTTCCAGACCGCCGACATCGGGTTCAAGGGGTCGATGGTCCGCGACGACTCGGGCGAGATGGTCGAGGGCTTCCAGGTGCACCTCGGCGGGCACCTCGGCGTCGAGGCCGCGTTCGGCCGGAAGTTCCGCGGCCACAAGGTGACCAAGGCCGAGACGGCCGACTACTGCGAGCGCGTGCTGCGCGGGTACCTCGAGCGGCGCGAGCCGGGCGAGCGGTTCGCCGCCTACGTCGCCCGGGCCGAGGAAGCGTGGCTCGTGTGACCGAGGACACGCCCTCGGGCCGGACGCGGCAGCTGCCGGTCTTCTGTTGCCCCTACTGCGGGGACGAGGAGCTCACCCCGCACGGGGACGGGGGCGAGTGGCACTGCGCCGCCTGCCTGCGGACCTTCACCGTCCGGCTGACCGGGACAGGAGTGCAGCACCCATGACGACCGCCGTCGCGCCGACCCCCGAGCTGGCCGCCGAGGCCGACGCCCGCTTCGAGGCCGTCGCCGACCCGGTGGAGCAGGCCCTGGCGGTGCTGCGCTGGGCCGGGGAGACCTTCGGCGAGGGCTTCGCGATCACGTCGTCCATGGCCGACGGGCTGCTGGCGCACCTGGCCTCGCGCGCCGTCCCGGGCGTGCACGTCGTCTTCCTGGACACCGGCTACCACTTCGCCGAGACGATCGGCACCCGGGACTGGATCAGCGGGGTCCTGCCGATCACCCTGGTGAACGTCACCCCGGAGCGGACGGTCGCCGAGCAGGACGCCGAGCACGGCCCGCGGCTGCACGACCGGGAGCCGGACCTGTGCTGCGCGCTGCGCAAGGTGCAGCCGCTGGCGCGGGCGCTGGCCGGGTACGCGGCGTGGGGCTCGGGGGTGCGCCGCGACGAGTCGCCGACGCGGGCCGGCACCCGCCTGGTCGACTGGGACACCAGGCGTGGCATGGTCAAGGTCAACCCGATCGCCGCCTGGACCCAGGCCGACGTGGACGCCTACATCGCCGAGCACCAGGTGCCGGTCAACCCGCTGCACGAGGTCGGCTACGCCTCGATCGGCTGCGCGCCGTGCACCCGGCCGGTGGCCCCGGGCGAGGACCCCCGGGCCGGTCGCTGGGCCGGCCGCGGCAAGACCGAGTGCGGCCTGCACGCCTAGAAGGACCTCGTTCCTCCCCACGGCACGCTCCGCGCGCCGCGGGCCCCTGGAACGAGGCCGTCAGACCCCACGGCACGCTCCGCGCGCCGCTGGAACCAGGCCGTCGGACCCCACGCCACGCTCCGCGCGCCGCTGGAACCAGGCCGTCGGACCCCACGCCACGCTCCGCGCGCCGCGGGCCCCTGGAACGACGCCGTTCCGGCACGTCACCATGGACGAGTGCCCCGACCTCCGCGCCTGTCCCCCGACGAGCTCTCCGCCGCCCTCGCCGGGCTGCCGCTGTGGTCGGGGGACGGCGAGGGGATCCGGCGCTCGATCGAGCTGCCCGGCTTCCCGGACGCGGTCGCCGCGCTGGTCCGGATCGCCTTCCTGGCCGAGCAGCTGGACCACCACCCGGACGTCGACCTGCGCTGGCGGACCCTGCACCTCTCGCTGGTCAGCCACTCGGCCGGCGGGGTGACCGAGCTGGACCTGGACCTGGCCCGCCGCATCGACGCACTCTTCCCCGCCTGAACCCGGCGATCACGGCGCCGTGACCGCGGACCGGGTCGATCCGGTGGTCACGGCGCCGTGATCACGCCGACGGGGCCCTCAGCTCCCGACGCGCCCGCCGTCGCGCCGGTAGGCCACCGCGACGCTGGGCCGCGGGAACGGCCGCCGGGGCAGCCGGTCGGGCCAGGTGCTCGTCGGCGCGTCCCGGGTCGAGCCCGTGGTCTCGCCCGGGTGCTGGACCGACACGAACACCGACCGGCCGTCCGCGGGGATCATCGGGCCGCTGCACTCCGCCCCGATCGGGACGGTGAGGAAGGCCTTGAGGTGCCCGCGCTCCGGCCCGTCGGTCGGGACGGCGAAGAGGCCGTCGTTGGTGCCGGCGAAGGTGCCGACCTCCTGGTTGCGCTCGGAGAGCACCGTCCCGTCGGTGGAGATCCACAGGTTCCCGGCCGGGTCGAACTCCAGGTTGTCGGGGCAGGAGATGGCGCTGACCTGCAACTTGTCGTACCCGGCGAAGTACGTGCCGGGGAACTCCGGGTCGCCGCAGAGGATGAAGACCCGCCAGGTGAACCGGTCGGAGGTGGCCGAGCCGGTCTCCTCCCACTCGATGACGTGCCCGTTGCGGTTGCCCGGCTGCTCCTCGAAGGTGGCCGCCGTGCCCGCCGCCTCGTCGGCGGGCTCGAAGGCGTACGAGCGGGTCAGCGGGTTGGCCTCGTCGGCTCCCGGCTGCCCCTCGACCCCCGTCCGGCGCGAGTTGTTGGTCAGCGCGGCGTAGACCCGGCCGTTGACCGGGTTGACCTGGATGTCCTCGGGCCGGTCCATCTTGGTCGGCAGCACGGTCCCGTCGACCACCACCGGGTTCTCCGGGTCCGGGAAGTCGCCGTTCTCGTCCAGCTGCTTGCCGAGCCGGTCGGCGGCCAGCCGGGTGAAGGTCAGCACCCAGGCGACGTCCTTGCCGGGGATCATCGACCTCCCGTCCTGGACCAGCGGGAGCCAGCGGCCGGTGCCGTCGAACGCGCCGTCGCCCGGCAGGGCACCGCTGCCGTCGATCTCGGCGGCCGGGGAGTCCCCCTCGAAGCGGGCGACGTAGAGGTCGCCCTCCTCGAGCAGGGTCATGTTGTGCCGGCGCGCGGCCCGCCCCCCGCCCGGGTCGAAGGTCTTCTTCGAGACGAACTTGTAGATGTAGTCGAAGCGCTCGTCGTCCCCGGAGTAGGCGACGACCCGGCCGTCCTCGGCGATGCGGACGTTGGCCGCCTCGTGCTTGAAGCGCCCCAGGGCGGTGTGCTTCCGCGGTGTCGAGGTCGGGTCGTAGGGGTCGACCTCGACGACCCACCCGTGCCGGTTGACCTCGTGGGGCTCCCGGGCCAGGTCGAACCGCGGATCGACCTCGTGCCACGCGCGTCCGGGCGGCTCGTCGGTGCTGATGCCGTAGCGGCCCAGCCGCGGCTCGCGGGGGTCCTCGGTGATCGGCACCGTGGTCCCGAAGTACTGGTTGAAGTTCTCCTCGCCGTGCAGGGTCGTCCCCCACGGCGTGACACCGCCGGCGCAGTCGTTGAGGGTGCCGAGGACGGTGGCGCCCTCGGGGTCGGCCGTCGTCCGCACGTACCCCGACCCGGCCGCGGGGCCGGTCAGCCGGAACTCCGTCGCGGGGGTGATCCGGCGGTTGCGGCTGCGGTCCCGCGCGGGACGCCACCGGCCGGTCCGGCCCACCCGCTGGACCTGCACCACCGAGATGCCGTGGGCCATCATCGCGATGCGCTTCTGCTCGTCGGTGGTGGGCGCGTCCTCGTCGGCCACCCCGGAGAACATCAGCTGCTCGTTGGTGTACTCGTGGTTGACCACGAGCATCGCGTTCCGGTCGTCGAGGGGCAGCCAGCCGATGAAGTCGCAGTTGTAGCCGAACTGCCGGGCCTGGGCCTCCGGCGTCTGGGCGTCCACGTCGAAGTCGGGTGCGCCCTCCTCCACCGGGTCGCCCCAGCGCATGACCACCGAGCAGGCGTAGCCCGCGGGCACGACCAGCTCGTCGAGGAGGTTGCGCTGCACCGGCTCGAAGGTGAGCGCACCGTCCCCGCCCGCCCCGTGGCGGCGGCCCGGCGTGGCCAGGGCCGGCTCGGGGAGCAGCGGGCCGGCCGCCACCACGAGCGCACCGGCGCCGGCCACCTTGAGCAGGCTGCGCCGGCTGACCGCGGCCTGGACGACCGAGTCGAAGGTGGGGTTGTCCGTGCGGTTGGGGACCGCGGCGTCGCAGGCGTTGCCGCACTTGTAGTAGCAGGTGGTGTGGCTGCGGGTGCCGTGCCGGACGGAGTTCAGCAGGGGCAGGAGCAGACGGCGGCGGGGACTGGTGTCCGTCATGGTGTCCTCGGGCTCTGGTGGACGTGCTGTGGTGTAGGGGGCGCCCGGACGCTAAGGAGCCGGGACGACCGCCGGATGGCCCGCGGGAGAGCAGCCCGTGAAGCAGTCGGCCACCCCCCGTTCACCCGGGTGGCGTACGGGGCGTCGGTGCGGCGAGCAGGCCGGTCCACCTCCGCGCCCGCTCGCAGGGCCCGCCGGGGCTGCGCCCGGGACCGTCAGCCGGCGACGGGCAGCACCAGCAGCCGCAGCAACCGGTCGGCCTCGCCGTCCGGGTCGTCGGTCAGCCCGGTGTGCACCGGCCCGGGCTGGACGACGGTGCTGCGCGGCGCGGTGAGCCAGCGGAACCGCGAGCCCAGCGTCTCCCGGCCGGCCGCGCCGGAGGCCGGGTCGGCGCTGCACACCTCCGCGGCGGCCTGCAGCGCCCGGGCGATCGCCTCCGGGTCGGCGGTCGGGTCCAGGACCCGCAGCCGGTCGACGTCGAGGTGCACCCGCGAGCCGAGGTAGTCGCGCTGCCGGCAGTACACGAGGACGCCGGCGTTGATGGCCTCCCCGCGCTCCACCCGCGGCACGACCCGCAGGACGGCGTACTCGAAGGTGTCCCGGCTCACCGCTGGCTCATCCCCGGGGGCGGGGGCGGCCCGAGCCAGGCCGGCCGGTTCTCCCCCCGCCGGGCCCGGCGGCGGGGCCGGCCGGCGCGGGCGGCCTCGACCAGCGGCGGCAGCCAGGCGTCCCGGGCGTCGAGCCGGGCCAGCAGCTGCCCGGTGTAGCGGGCGCGGACGGCCTCCGGGGGCTCGTCCGGCGACGGGCCCTCGCACCACTCGTCGGGCACCTGGGCGAGCGCGCCCTCGAGCAGCTCCCGGGTGACCCGCGGGGCGAGCGCGGTGTCGGCCGCGCGGACGTCCGGCTCGCACTCGACCAGGGCGTGCTGGCCGGCGTCGTAGGGCCGGGCCACCGCGGCGGGCGCCCCGGGCCACGAGTGGTGGAAGGTCAGCGCCGCCCCGTGGTCGATCAGCTGCAGCCGACCGTGCCAGAACAGCATGTTCGGGTTGCGCCACGACCGGTCGACGTTGCCCACGAGCGCGTCGAACCACAGCACCCGGCCGGCCAGCTCCCGGTCCACCGTGGCGACCCCCGCCTCGAAGTCCAGCGCGCCGGGCAGGTAGTCCAGCCCGAGGTTGCGCCCCGCCGAGCGCTGCAGCAGCTCCTGCACCTCGGGGTCGGGCTCCCCCACGGCCAGCTCGGGGACGACGTCGACGGTCACCAGGGCCGGCACCGGCAGCGACAGCGCCCGCGCGAGCTCCCCGCAGACCACCTCGGCGACGAGCACCTTCACGCCCTGGCCGGCGCCGCGCCACTTGACCACGTAGGTGCCGAGGTCGTCGGCCTCCATCAGCCCGGGCAGCGAGCCCCCCTCGCGCAGCGGGGTGACGTAGCGGGTGGCGGTGACGGCGGGCAGCACAGTGGCCGCGACCCTACCGGCGCCGGAGACTGGCCGGCGTGGGCCTGTTCCGCGCGCTGACCCCCGCCGACCTCGCCGGCGTCCCGCTGACCTACCCGGAGGTCGGCGCGACGCGGGACGGCCGGTGGCCACCCCCGGGCTACCGCAGCGACGAGCGCACCGCGGTCGTCGGCTCCGGCGCCGCGGCGTTCGAGCGGGCCGCCGCCGCGGTGTTCGGCTGGCGCATGCAGCGCAGCGTGGGGCTGCGGGTGCGGGCCGACGGGCCGCCGACCGAGCCGGGGACGGTCGTCGTCCTCACCGCGGGGTTCGCCCGGCCGGGCTACGACATCCCCTGCCGGGTGGTCTGGGCGCAGCCGGACGGCGACGAGCGCGGCTTCGGCTACGGCACCCTCCCGGGGCACCCGGAGACCGGCGAGGAGGCCTTCCTCGTCCGGCTGCACCCGGACGGCGCCGTGGAGTTCCGGCTGCGGGTGTTCTCCCGGCTGGCCACGCCGGCGGCGCGCCTGGCCGGGCCGGCGTCCTGGGCGGTGCAGCGGCTGGCCACGGCCCGCTACCTCTCGGCGGTCCGCCGGGCCGCCGCGGGCTGAGCCGATCAGCCGATGACGGCGGTGTTTGCGATCCCGTGACACCGGGCCCGGACCGGGGTCCGGCCCGGCCGGCCGGGTAGCGCACCGGGTGCCAGGACCTGCACGGACACGTGCGGACGGGACGGGGCCTGCGGCCGACGCCGGCGTCAGCACGTGCCCGACCACGCACCCGGAGGAGGCAGTCGTGGCAGGACGGGTCGAGGGCGAGGTCGCCTCCATCACCGGTGCCGCACGCGGCCACGGTGCACCCGACCGGCGTGGCCACCGACATGATCTTCGGCAAGTCGGCGTACGGGCCCTACCTCCCCGGGGCCGAGCACCCCACCGAGGAGGAGGCGGCCCGGCGTACCAGGAGACCAACGCCCTGCCCGTCCCGTGGGTGGAGCCGGTCGACCTCAGCAAAGCCCTGCCCTTCCTCGCGTCCGACGAGGCCCGCTACGTCACCGGGACGGAACTCGCGGTCGACGCCGGCTCCACCCTCCGGTGACGCCCGGGCCCCGAGGAGAGGACAGCGATGGCGAACGAGTGGTTCGAGACCGTCACCGAGGCACGGCGGCTGGCGAAGAGGCGGCTGCCCCGGTCGGTGTACCTGGCCTGCGTCGCCGGGTCCGAGGAGGGGGTGACCCTCCGGGACAACTGCGACGCGTTCAGCGAGCTGGGGTTCGCCCCGCACGTGGCGGGGCTGTCCGCGGAGCGGGACCTCTCCACCTCGGTGATGGGCCAGCCCATCTCGATGCCGGTGATGATCTCGCCGGTCGGCGTCCAGGCGGTGCACCCCGACGGCGAGGTCGCCGTCGCCCGCGCGGCGCACGCCAAGGGCACCGCGATGGGGCTGTCCTCCTTCGGCAGCCGTCCCGTCGAGCAGGTCGTCGAGGCCAACCCGCAGACGTTCATCCAGACCTACTGGGTGGGCGGCCGGGAGGCCATGGCCCGTCGGCTGGAGCGGCACCGCAGAGCCGGGGCCAAGGGGCTCGTCCTCACCCTCGACTGGTCGTTCGCCACCGGCCGGGACTGGGGCAGCCCGGACATACCCGAGCAGCTCGACCTGCCGACGATGGCGAGGTTCGCCCCCGAGGCCGCGGTGCGCCCGCGCTGGGCGCTGCGGTACGCGCGGCGGCTGCAGCTGCCCCGGCTGGCGGTGCCGAACATGGCCGTCGACGGCGAGGAGCCGCCCACGTTCTTCCAGGCCTACGGCGAGTGGATGCAGTCCAAGAGGCCGGACTGGGAGGACGTCGCCTGGCTGCGCGAGCAGTGGGACGGCCCGTTCATGCTCAAGGGGGTCACCCGGGTCGACGACGCCCGGTGCGCGGTGGACGCCGGCGTGACCGCGATCTCGGTGTCCAACCACGGGGGCAACAACCTCGACGGGACCCCGGCCACCATCCGGGCGCTGCCCGCGGTGGCCGAGGCCGTCGGCGACCGGGTCGAGGTCGTGCTGGACGGCGGCATCCGCCGCGGCAGCGACGTGGTCAAGGCCCTCGCCCTCGGTGCCCGCGCGGTGATGATCGGCCGCGCCTACCTGTGGGGGCTGGCCGCCAACGGGCAGGCGGGGGTCGAGAACGTCCTCGACGTGCTCCGGAGCGGGATCGACTCGGCGCTGCTCGGGATGGGCCACTCGAGGGTCACCGAGCTGGGCCGCGAGGACGTCGTGGTCCCGCCCGGGTTCACCCGGCGGCTCGGCGTGGAGGGTCCCGCGGTCCGCTGACGGCGCACCGACGGGCGCGCTCCGATGAGTCCGCGGCCGCCGGCCGGTCGGATCCGGGGAGGACCCGATGCGAGGAGGCGGCCGTGGGACTGGCGGAGGACGTCGCGACGGTGGTGGGCGACCACGTCGCGGCCGGGGCGGTGCCCGGGGCGGCGTGGTGGGTGCGCCGGGACGGCGAGGCCGCCCGCGGCGCGGCGGGGGTGCACACCCCCGGCGGGGAGGACCCGGTGCGGCCGGACACCGTCTTCCGCATCGCCTCGATCACCAAGCCGGTGGTGGCGGTCGCGGCGCTGTCCCTGGTCGAGCAGGGGCTCCTCGGCCTCGACGACCCGGTCGACGGCGCCCTCCCCGAGCTGGCCGGACGGCGGGTGCTGGCCGACCCGGCCGACCCGGCGGCGGGCACCGTGCCGGCGGAGCGGCCGATCACGGTGCGCGACGTCCTCACGTCCCGGCTGGGCCTGGGCATCGACTTCACGGTGCCGTGGCCGTCCCCGACCGTGGCCGCGGCGCTGGCCGCAGGGCTCCCGCTGGGCCCGCCCGCCCCGCAGGCCGCGCCGGAGCCGGACGAGTGGCTGCGCCGCCTGGCCACCCTCCCGCTGGCGCACCAGCCCGGCCGGCGCTGGCTCTACCACACCGGCGCGAGCGTGCTCGGCGTCCTCGTCGCGCGGGTGGCCGGGCGGCCGCTGCCCGAGGTCCTGGCCGAGCGGGTGCTCGGGCCGGTGGGGATGACGAGCACCGGGTTCGGCGTCCCCGACGGCGCCCGCGACCGGCTGGGTCCGCACTGGACCCCTCCGGGGGAGGACGGGCGCCGGGCGCTCCACGACCCGGCCGACGGCCAGTGGGCGCGCCCCCCCGCCTTCCCCGACGGCGGCGACGGGCTGGTCTCGACCGTCGACGACCTCGCCGCCCTCGCCGGCGTCCTCGCCGCCGGAGGCCGCACGCCGGGCGGGGTGACCGTGCTCCGCGCCGGCACGGTGCGCGCCATGCTCACCGAGCAGGCCGGCCCGGTCGACGGCGAGGGCGGCGGCTGGGGGCTGGGCATCGGCGTCCGGCGCGAGGACGAGCCGGGCGGGCGGCACGCGGGCTCCTGGGGCTGGGACGGCGGCCTGGGCTCCTCCTGGTGGACCGACCCGGTCTCCGACGCCACGGCGGTCCTGCTGACCAACCAGACGTGGTCCTCCCCGGAGCCGCCGGCGGTGTTCGGCGACCTCCGCGCGGTCGTGTTCGGCTAGCGGACCCGCGCCGGACCCCGCCGGCGCCGGGCACAGTGGGGTCGTGCGCGACGCCCACTCGGGTCCCGTCCCCGACAGCGCCTGGGCGGCGGACGCCGCGGCCCGCGCCCGGGGCCGGGTGGTGGTGTTCAACGCCACCCGGCCCGGCGGCCTCGACGGCTGGACCATGGACCTGCGCCAGTACGAGCTCCTGCGCGCGCACGTCCTCGACGCCGTCGACGAACTGGCCGGCCCCGACGGGACCGCGCTGCTGCGCGACGTGGTGGCCCTGGGGCAGGACCGGTACGGCCGGCACGAGCTCTTCCCCGGCGGGCGGCTGCGCAACTACGTGACCTGCACCAAGGTCGACCTCGAGGCCCGCGGGGAGATCGAACGGGTCCCGGGGTCGAGCCCGCAGCGCATCCGCCGTCGGGCCCCGGAATGCTGACCGCCGGTCAGGACCGTGCCGACCTCAGGACCGTGCCGACGCGCGCTCCTGCTGGATGAGCTCCTTGCTGCGGACCAGGCGCAGGGCGGTCACCACCAGCAGCCCGCCGACCAGGTTGAGCAGGGCGACGTACCAGAACCAGGCCAGCCAGTCGCCGTAGCCGAACGGCGCTCCGGCGTGCAGGGCGGCGAAGAGGATCAGCGAGTCCAGGATCGAGTGGAACAGCACCAGGCCGGCCAGCAGGAAGCCACCGACCACCGAGGCCACCAACTTCCCGGCCTCCGAGACCGCGCCGTGCTGCATGCGGGTCATCAGCGTGATGACGATGCCGGCGAGCAGCGCGAGGCAGACCGCGCGCAGGTCCAGCGGGGCGTCGACGAACGCGGCCGAGGACTCGATCGCGATGCCGCCCAGCTCGGGCAGGGCGTGGACGACCAGCCACATGACCAGCCAGCCGCCGACGAGGTTGGCCACCAGGGTCCCGCCCCAGAGCTTGGCGAGCATCGTGGCGCTCGCGCGGCCGGCGACCACCGCGGTGACGGGGACGAGGAACCCCTCGGTGAACAGCTCGCTGCGCGCCAGCGCGAGGGCGATGAAGCCGACGCTGAAGGCCAGCCCCGCCAGCAGGTGGCTGCCGGTCTCGCCGTAGACGGCCAGCAGCGCGACGACCCCGGTGGCGATCTCGATCCCGCCCGCCAGGCCCGTGGTGATGACCTCCCGCCACGAGCGGTGCAGCCGCTGCGCGCCCTGGTCGACGATCCGGTCGAACGCCTCGACCACCTCGTCCTCGGCCGGGGCGTCGGTCTCCCCCAGTTCCTGCCGGGTGTCCTGGACCACGTGCCCTCCTCGGTGACGGGCCGACCGGGCTCCCGGCGGAGGCCCACGGCGACGGCGGTGGGGACTACCCGCTCCGCGCCCGTCCGCACACCCGGAGCACGGCAGCGGGTGGCGCTCGTCGGGGAGGATCGGTCGGGTGACCAGCCGCCGGATCGCGACCCTGCACGTCTGGGGCGTGCCGACCCGGGCGGTGCCCGGCGCGCTGCTGCGCATGGCCGCCGACCGCCGGGCGCTGCGCCGCACCCCCGGGCTGCGGTTCGCCAAGCTGCTCGGCACCGGCAGCGGCCGCACCTTCACCCTCTCCGACACCGACCCCCGCCGCTGGGCACTGCTCGCCGTCTGGGACGACGCCCGGGCGGCCGAACGGTTCGCCCGGGGCCCGGTCCCCGGGCGGTGGCGCCGGCTGGCCGACGAGGAGTGGTCGGTCCGGCTGCGCCCGCTGACCGCCCGCGGGCTGTGGTCGCGGCAGGAGCCCTTCGGCCGGCCGTGGCCGCAGCGCTGGGACGGCCCGGTCGCCGCGGTCACCCGCGCCCGGTTGGTCCCGCGCAAGGCGCTGTCGTTCTGGCGGGCCGTCCCGCCGGTCTCGGCCGACCTGCACGCCAGCCCCGGGCTGCGGCTGGCGATCGGCATCGGTGAGGCGCCCCTGGGCCTGCAGGGCACGTTCAGCCTGTGGGACTCCGCAGCGGCCCTCGGCGCCTTCGCCCACCGCCGCGCCCCGCACCGTGAGGTCGTCGCCCGCACCGCCCGGGAGGGCTGGTACGCCGAGGAGCTGTTCGCCCGCCTCGGGGTGCTCGACGCCGAGGGCACGATCGGCGGCCGGGACCCGCTGGGCTGACCGCGAGGGGGCCGCCGGCCTCACCCCGCCGGCCTCACCCGACGGCCCCGTCCCGGCGTCCTCAGAGCCGGCAGGTGAGGTGCAGCTCGTCGCGGTCGTCGCCGGGCGCGACCCGGATCGCGCCGGCCATCCGGCCGAACTCCCGGTAGCCCAGGCGCTCGTAGAAGGACTCGGTCCCGGTGCCGCCGCGCACGGTCAGGTGCAGGAACTCCAGCCCCCGCGCGCGGGCGAGGTCGTGCACGCCCTCGATCAGGACGCGACCCAGGCCCTCCCCCTGCCGGTCCGGGTGCACCTGCACCCGGAGCACGGTCGCCCAGTGCTGCCGCAGCGGGCTCTGCGAGAGGGAGAGGACGGCGAAGCCGGCCCGCTCGCCGTCCACCTCGAGCACGGCGAGCACCTCGCGCCCCTGCTCGACCCGGCAGAGGAGCGCGTCCAGGACGGGGGCGACCTCGTCCGGGGTCACCGGGGGGACGAAGCCGACCGCCCCGCCGGCGTTGCTGACGTCGGTCCAGCAGGCGAGCAGCCAGCCCCGCAGCTCCTCGTCGACGGTCGACACCGCGCTCACCCGGGCGTTCATGCGGCTGATTCTCCCGGTGGGTCCCGGCGGCCTGGACAGGGGGACGGCGGCGCGCGAGGCCGGTGCCCCCCCGGGGCGCCGGTCAGCCGCTGGGGCCGAAGCGCTCCACCCGGATCGACGTCGCCGGCACGCCCAGGCCGAGCAGCAGCTGGGAGGCCGCCTCGGCGAAGGCCGACGACCCGCAGACGTAGCAGGTCTGCCCCGGCTCCCACAGCGGCACGAGGTCGGCCGGGGTGAGCCGGCCGGCGGGCCGGATGCCGTGCGGCTCGCGGGTGGTGACGACCAGGGCACCGGCGGCGGCCAGCTCGTCGGCGTAGGCCAGCTCGGCCAGCGTCCGCGTGGAGACGGCCACGCGCAGCAGGTCGGTGCGGCCGAGCTCCGCGGCGGTGCGCACCATCGACACGAAGGGCACGACACCGACCCCACCGGCGACCAGCAGCGCCGGGGTGGCGCCGTCCCACACGAACCAGCCGCCGATCGGACCGCGCACCTCCAGCTCGTCGCCGGGCTCCACGACGTCGGCGAGGAACGTGGAGACCTCCCCGTCGTCCAGCCGCTCGACGAACAGCTCGACCAGCGGGTCGCCCGGCGCGGAGGCCACCGAGTAGGACCGCTGCGCGGTGTAGCCGTCCGGCGCGGTGAGCCGGACGACGTAGTGCTGCCCCGGCAGGTGGTCGACCCGGTCGGCGACGTCGAGGCGCAGCTGGACCGAGCGCGGCACCGGGCGGCGGACGCCGGCCACCGTCGCCGTCCGCCACCCCGGTACGGCCCCCTCCCGAAGCTCACCCCGGGTCTGCGAGGGGTCTGACGGCCTCGGTGCAGGGTCCCGCCGCGAGCTTGCGAGCGGTGGGGGGCAGCGAGGTCCTTCCCGGGGTCCGTTCTCAGTCACCCTGGTAGCGCTGCTGGCGCCACGGGTCGCCGAGGTCGTGGTAGCCGTTCTGCTCCCAGAAACCCGGCTGGTCGCGGGAGAGCAGGGTCAGCCGGGTGACCCACTTGGCGCTCTTCCAGAAGTACAGGTGCGGGACGAGCAGCCGCACCGGCCCGCCGTGCTCCACCGGCAGCGGCCGGCCGTCGTACTCCCAGACCAGCCAGGCCTTCCCGCCCAGGACGTGCTCGAGGGGCAGGTTGGTGGTGTACCCGGTCGTGGAGGTGGCGACGACGAAGCGCGCCTCGGCCGTCGGGCGGGCCGCCTCCAGGAGCGTGTCGACGCTGACACCGGCGAACCAGGTGTCGAACTTCGACCAGGTGGTGACGCAGTGGATGTCGCCGCGGTACTCCGAGCGCGGCAGCCGGTGCGCCTCCTCCCAGGTCCAGGTGGTCGGGGACTCCACCCGGCCGTCGACGGTGACGCTCCAGGTCTCCGGGGCGATCCGCGGCGTCGGCTCGGCCGTGAGCACCGGCCAGTCCGCGCCGACGTCGTACTGGCCGGGCGGGAGACGGGGGTCCCGGTCGCGGCGTCGGCCCAGGAAGCCCCGCGTGGGTCCGGCCATGTCGTCCTCCCTCGGGTGGGTCTCGGGCCGCTGCATACCACGGATGGGTTAGGACAGCCTTACGAGAGCTTTTTCACCGGGTGTCTACGTGGCCGACGACACGGTCGCGGCCTAGCTTTGTGCTCGTGGTGACGGTGACGCAGCCGGGTCAGCGCAGGACCCCGAAGGCAGCGAAGACGAACTCGGTCGCGAAGAAGGCGATCATGGCGGTCAGCGGCATCGTGATGGTGCTGTACCTGATCGTGCACATGATCGGGAACCTCAAGGCGTTCTCGGGTGCGGAGGCCTTCAACTCCTACTCCGGCTGGATCCGCACCGTCGGCAACCCCGCCGTCCCCGGCGAGACGACGCTGTGGGTCATCCGGATCGTGCTGCTGGTGGCGGTGGTCGCGCACTTCTGGGCGGCGATCTCGTTGTGGCGCCAGGCCAAGCGCGCCCGCCCGCAGGGCTACGTGACCAAGAAGCCCGTGGCCCAGAGCTACGCCTCGCGGACCATGCGCTGGGGCGGGGTGATCGTCGGGCTGTTCATCATCTACCACATCCTCGACCTCACCCTGGGTGTGGCCAACCCGGAGGGCTACGACAGCACGCCCTACGAGCGGCTGGTGGCCAGCTTCTCGAACCCCTTCGCCACCGCGTTCTACATCATCGCGCTGGTCCTGCTGGGCATGCACCTGCGCCACGGCATCTGGAGCGCCACGCAGACCCTCGGTCAGAGCAACAAGCGGCGCGAGCGGACCGTCAACGCCTTCGCCCTCGTCTTCTCCGTGGTGCTGATCGGCGGTTTCCTGCTCACCCCCTTCGCCGTCCTGTTCGGCGTCATCGACTGACCGGAGGCCACGATGCCCCTCGAGCTCTTCACCGTCGGCGACCCGATCGCGGACACCAAGGCGCCCATGGACGTGCCGATCGCCGAGCGCTGGAGCACCCGCCGGTTCCGCGCCCGGCTGGTCAACCCGGCCAACCGGCGCAAGATGACCGTGATCGTGGTCGGCACCGGCCTGGCCGGCGGCTCGGCCGCCGCGACGCTCGGCGAGGCCGGGTACCGGGTCAAGTCCTTCTGGTACCAGGACAGCCCGCGCCGGGCGCACAGCGTCGCGGCCCAGGGCGGGATCAACGCGGCCAAGAACTACCGCAATGACGGCGACAGCGTGCACCGGCTGTTCTACGACACCGTCAAGGGCGGTGACTTCCGCTCGCGCGAGAACAACGTGCACCGGCTGGCCGAGGTCAGCGTCAACATCATCGACCAGTGCGTGGCCCAGGGCGTCCCGTTCGCCCGCGAGTACGGCGGCCTGCTGGACAACCGCTCCTTCGGTGGCGCGCAGGTGTCGCGGACCTTCTACGCCCGCGGTCAGACGGGCCAGCAGCTGCTCTACGGCGCCTACCAGGCCCTGGAGCGGCAGATGGCGGCCGGCAACGTCGAGCAGCACGCCCGCACCGAGATGCTGGACCTCGTCGTCGTCGACGGCCGGGCCCGCGGCATCGTCGCGCGCGACCTGGTGAGCGGGGAGATCAGCACCCACTTCGCCGACGCCGTCGTCCTCGCCACCGGCGGGTACGGCAACGTCTTCTACCTCTCGACGAACGCCAAGGGCTCCAACGCCACGGCCATCTGGCGGGCCCACAAGCGGGGCGCGTACTTCGCCAACCCCTGCTACACGCAGATCCACCCGACCTGCATCCCGGTCAGCGGCGACTACCAGTCGAAGCTGACCCTGATGAGCGAGTCGCTGCGCAACGACGGCCGCGTGTGGGTGCCCAAGGAGCGTGGGGACACCCGCGACCCGCGGGACATCCCCGAGGAGGACCGCGACTACTACCTGGAGCGGATCTACCCGTCGTTCGGCAACCTGGTCCCCCGCGACATCGCCTCGCGGCAGGCCAAGAACGTCTGCGACGAGGGCCGCGGCGTCGGGCCCAACGGCCTGGGCGTCTACCTGGACTTCGGCGACGCGATCCAGCGGCTCGGCCGCTCGGCGGTCGAGGCCAAGTACGGCAACCTCTTCGACATGTACAACCGCATCACCGGGGAGAACGCCTACGAGACCCCGATGCGGATCTACCCGGCCGTCCACTACACGATGGGTGGGCTGTGGGTCGACTACGACCTGCAGTCGACCATCCCGGGCATGTTCGTGATCGGCGAGGCCAACTTCTCCGACCACGGCGCCAACCGCCTGGGCGCGTCGGCGCTCATGCAGGGCCTGGCCGACGGCTACTTCGTCCTGCCCAACACCATCGCCGACTACCTCGCCGACGCCCCGTTCGAGAAGATCGACGACAGCCACCCGGCCGCCGTCGAGGCCCTCACCGGGGTCCGCGAGCAGATCGACCGGCTGCTGGCCATCCAGGGCACCCGCACCCCGGCGTCCTTCCACCGGGAGCTCGGTCGCCTGATGTGGGACCTCTGCGGCATGGAGCGCTCGGAGGAGAGCCTGCGCAAGGCCCTCGACCGGATCCCGGAGATCCGCCAGGAGTTCTGGACCAACCTCAAGGTCTCCGGCGACTGGTCGGGCTTCAACCAGACCCTGGAGCACGCCGGCCGGGTCGCCGACTTCATCGAGCTCGCCGAGCTGATGTGCATCGACGCCCTGCACCGCAACGAGAGCTGCGGCGGCCACTTCCGCGCGGAGAGCCAGACCCCCGAGGGTGAGGCGCTGCGCGACGACGAGGACTTCGCCTACGTCGCCGCCTGGGAGTGGACGCCGGAAGGCGCCCCGCCGGTGCTGCACCGCGAAACCCTCGAGTACGAGTACGTCCACCTCGCCCAGCGGAGCTACAAGTGACAGCCACACGTGAGGACACCACCCACGTCGGGTCGACCGTCGAGCCCGGCCGGGGGATGCACCTGACCCTGCGGGTCTGGCGGCAGCCGAACCCCTCGGTCAAGGGCAAGATGGTGACCTACGAGCTCGACGACATCTCGCCGGACATGTCCTTCCTGGAGATGCTCGACGTGCTCAACGAGCGCATCATCATGGAGGGCGGCGACCCCGTCTCCTTCGACCACGACTGCCGCGAGGGCATCTGCGGCATGTGCGGCGTCATGATCAACGGCATCGCGCACGGGCCGGAGCAGACGACCACCTGCCAGCTGCACATGCGGTCGTTCAAGGACGGCGACTCGATCGACATCGAGCCGTGGCGGGCCACCGCCTTCCCGGTGATCAAGGACCTCGCCGTCGACCGGCGGGCGTTGGACCGGATCATCCAGGCCGGCGGCTACATCAGCGCCCCGACCGGGACCGCCCCCGAGGCGCACTCGGTGCCGGTGCCCAAGAAGGACGCCGACGCGGCCTTCGACGCGGCCACCTGCATCGGCTGCGGCGCGTGCGTGGCGGCCTGCCCGAACGCCTCGTCGATGCTGTTCACCGCGGCCAAGGTGACCCACCTGGGCCTGCTGCCGCAGGGGCAGCCCGAGCGCAACGACCGGGTGGTCAACATGGTCGCCCAGCAGGACCGCGAGGGCTTCGGCGGCTGCACCAACATCGGCGAGTGCTCCGCGGCCTGCCCGAAGGGCATCTCGATGGAGACCATCTCCCGGCTCAACCACGACCTGCTCGGCGCCCTGCGCGCCGGCGCGCGGCCCAAGAGCTGAGAAGGGGCCCCGTCAGGGGCCGGCCGGCGATCATGGCGCCGGGACCACCGCGGGCCTCGCCCGGGCGGTCCCGGCGCCATGATCGTTCGCGGGCGCGTCCTCGCGGCGGCAGGCGCCCCTGCCTCGACCCGCTGAGTTCGGTGTGCGAACCTAGACCGGTGACGACCTCCGAGGCCCTCCCCGAGTCCCTGCCCGAGCCCGCTCCCGCCGCCTGGGGCGAGCCGCGCTCCCGCACGGTGACCTGGCACGACCCGATGGTGGTCGCCGCCGGCGCCCTCGAGCGCAGCGGGCTGGAGGCGCTGCGCGCGATCGCCGACGGCACCCTCCCCCCGCCGCCCATCGCCCGGCTGTTCGCCATGGACGTCGTCGCCGTCGAGGAGGGCCGCGTCGAGTTCTCCTGCGCCCTGGACGAGTCGGCCTACAACCCGATCGGCGTCGTCCACGGCGGGCTGGTGTGCACGCTGCTGGACACGGTCGCCGGCTGCGCGGTGCACACCACGCTGCCGCGCGGCACCGGCTACACCTCCATCGAGATCAAGGTGAACTACCTGCGGGCGGTGCACGCCTCGAGCGGGCCGCTGACCGCGGTCGGGCGGGTCACCAAGCCCGGCCGGCGCGTCGCCTTCGCCGAGGGCGAGGTCACCGACGCCGCGGGCCGCACGGTCGCGACGGCGTCGAGCTCGCTGCTGGTCTTCCCCCTGGCGGGGTGACGCGACCGCGCCCCGGCGTCAGCGCCGGGGCGCGCCCGCCCCGCTCGGCCGCCGGTCCCGCAGGCGGCCCCAGGCGGCCGCTCCCGCCAGCGGCACCAGGACGACGAAGGCGCCCAGCACGAACGGCGCCGGCGAGCCGGTCGGGTCCAGCCCGGCCGCACCGGCCGCGGCCGCGGTCACGGCCAGGAGGGCGAGGACCAGCCCGGCGGTGCCACGGGCGTCGGCGGACTCGTCGGCGGCGTCGTCCCGGGGCACCCGGGACCGGGCCATCAGCACCCCCGCACCGGCCGCGAGGACCGCCGCCACGAGGAGCAGGAGCACGCCGAGGGTGGCCATGACCCCACGGTCGCGCGGCCCGGGACGGCGGTGCCAGCGCCGCAACGCGACCTCAACGGACTGTTCACGGCCCGGTCGTGGAGCGACGGCGGGATCCCCCGCGCGGGTGAGCCCGCGGCCGCCCTGCGTCCAGTGCGGGCGGCGCCCTGCCGTCCCCTGCAGCAGCCGCCCCGGCCGGGAGCGGCAGGCTCCGGGAGGAGAGGTGGCGAGCACCGTGCCGCGGACGTCGTTGCGCCGGCTGCGCCGGCACCTGGCCCGGCCGACCGAGCTGGTCGGGCGCACCCGGTGGCTGTTCCACCTGCTCGCCGTGCTGTCCCTGCTGCTCACCGTGCCGGCCGCCCTCCCCGTGGCGGGCCCGGCAGGCCCGGCGGGGCCGGCGCTGCTCGCCTGGGCCCTGGTCGCCCAGCTCGCACCGTGGACCCGCCGCTACGCCACCGGCCGGGTGACCCCGGCGCTCGACGCCCTCGAGGTGACGGGGCTGGCCGCGCTGGCCGTCGTCTGCCCCGGCCCGTCGGTCGCGTTGGCGACCGCCTTCCCGGCGCTGTGGTCGCGGGCCGTGTACGGCACCGGCCGTCAGCTCGCCGGCTACGTCACCGGGGTCTGCGCGGCCCTGGTGACCGCGATGCTGGCCGGCCCCGCGGTGCCGGGTCACCCGCCCCTGGAGACCTCGGTGCTCGGCGCGCTGCCCATCGTGGTCATCACCACGGTCGGCGCGCGGCACCTGGCCCGGGTGCTGTTCGCCGCCGAGCGGACCCGCGAGCGGGACGCCGCCCTGGCCACGCTGGGCGCCGGGCTGATCGGGGTCACCGACGCCGTCGAGATCCGGCAGCGCGCGTGGGCGGCGACCCGGGAGATCTGCCGGATGACCCCCGGCCTGCGCGCCCTGGTGGTCGTCGAGGACGGCCCGGGCCCCCTGCGGGTCAGCGGCTGCGCGGGCGGCTTCGCCGAGGAGCCGGCCGACCTCCCCCGCACCGTCCTGCCCGTCGGCCCGGACGACGGCCTGCCGCGGGTCGTCCCCGACCCCGCGTCGCTGACCGAGGCGGCCGGGTTCGGCGCGGACTGGCTCTGCCTGGCCCTGCCCGCGTCGCCGGGCCGGTGGATGCTGCTCGGCGCCCCCGAGGGCGTGCCCGCCGACGCGGTCACGGCGATCCGGTCGATGAACAACCAGGCGGCCCTCGCGCTGCGGGTGAGCGCCGCCCACCGCGACCTCGCCGACCTCGCGCTCACCGACCCGCTCACCGGGCTGGCCAACCGCACGGCCTTCACCTCCGCGCTGGAGGACGCCGCCCGCACCCCCGGGCCCGGCACGTGGGTGCTCTTCCTCGACCTCGACGACTTCAAGCGGGTCAACGACGAGCTCGGGCACGCCGCCGGCGACCAGCTGCTGCGCCGCGCGGCCGCCCGGGTGGTCGGCGCGCTGCGGGCGCAGGACCTGTGCGCCCGGCTCGGCGGCGACGAGTTCGGCGTGCTGCTGCGCGACGCCGCCGAGGACGAGGCCGCGGCGATCGGGCACCGCCTGGTCGAGCTGCTCAGCGCCCCCGTCCGGCTGGACGGGCAGGTGGTGCGGGTCGGCGCCAGCGTGGGGCTGGCCGCCCTCGCCGCCGGGACGTCCGGGAGCGACGCCGTCCGGGCCGCCGACCTGGCGATGTACGCGGCCAAGGGCGCCGGCAAGAACCGGGTGCAGGCCTTCACGCCCGACCTGCTCGAGACCCCCGCGCCGGCGCCGGCGGCCGCCGAGCTGCGCGCGGCCCTGGACGACGGCGACGTGGTCGTCCACTACCAGCCGGTGGTCGCCGCCGACGGCGGCCGCTGCACGGCGGTGGAGGCGCTGGTCCGCTGGGCGCACCCGGTCCGCGGCCTGCTGGGCCCGGGCGCCTTCCTGGACGTGGCCGAGCAGACCGGCCTCGTCGTCCCCCTGGGCGAGCAGGTGCTGCGGCAGGCCTGCGCCGACGTCGCCGCCTGGTCCGACGGCGGGCTGCCGGTGGCGGTGCACGTCAACGCCTCCCCCTCGCAGCTGGCCTCCCCCCGGTTCGTCCCGCTGGTGCGGGCCTGCCTCGCCGAGCACGACCTGGCACCGGAGCGGCTGGTCGTGGAGATCACCGAATCGACGGTGCTCGACTCGGCGGCCGCGCGGTCGACGCTCACCGCCCTCGACGCGCTCGGCGTGGGCCTGGCGGTCGACGACTTCGGCACCGGCTGGTCGGCGCTGACGACCCTGCGCACCTACCCCGTGGACGTGGTGAAGATCGACCGGTCCTTCGTCGTGGGCGCGGTCTCGGAGACCGCCGACCTCGCCGTGCTGGAGGCGGTGACGCAGATGGCCCGCCGGCTCGGGCTCACCACGGTCGCCGAGGGCGTCGAGGACCCCGCCCAGCTGCGCGTCGTGCAGCAGGCCGGCGTGGACGCCGTCCAGGGCTACCTGCACCTGCCCGCGGTGCCCGCCGACGAGCTGACCGCCTGGCTGGCCCGGCGGCGGGTGCTCGCCGTCCCGCTGCCCCGGTAGCCGCCCCCTCCCCCGCCGCCCCGGCGGCGGGCATGCTGGAGGGCGGCCGGCGAGGGGAGACCACCGTGCAGCGATCCGAGGCCCCGGCACTGCCGCTGCGCTACGCCGACACGGCCTGCCTGGCCTCCGTGCACGCCGCCTCCCTCGCCGCCGTGGCGGACGTGCTGCCCAGCGACCGGCTGCGCCCGGTCCGCTGGACCGGTGGGCGGGCGCTGGTCTCGGTGGCCGCGTTCCGCTACCGGGCCGTGGCGACCGCGGGCGACCCGCCGGGCTGGCTCACGCCCTACGGTGAGGTCTCGGTCGCCGCCGTCGTCACCCGGGGCCCGGCGCTCCCGGTGCTGCCCGTGCTGCGCCGCCGGCTGTCGCTGTTCGTGCTGCACCTGCCGGTCACCACCGCCGAGGCGCGCGACGCCGGCCGGGAGCTGTGGGGGTTCCCGAAGTTCGTCGCCGACGTGGCCTTCACCGAGGGGCCCGGGCCGCGGCGGGCGCAGCTGTCCGAGGGCGGCCGCCGCGTGCTCACGCTGACCGGGAGGGGCCGCGGACCGGTGCTGACCGACCGGCGGCCCGCGGTGATGTACACCGAGCACGGGGGCCGGCTGGTGGAGACGGTGGTCTCCACGACCGGGCAGCTGCGGCTCGGGTGGGGCCCGCGGGCCGGCCGGCTGGAGCTGGGCGACCACCCGGTCGCCGACGAGCTCCGCACCCTGGGGGTCGACCCGGCCCCGCTGGCGGTCTTCGACTACCTCGCCCACGCCAGCGTGCTCCCGGCCGGGCGGCCCGTGGGGCCGGCGCGCCCCTGGCCCGGGCACGCGGGGGACGCGACCGCCGGCCGCTGCACGGTTCGGTGGCCGGGGATGCCGCCGCTGGACCTCGCCCCCGGCCCTCAACCGGTGGCGGCCAGCGACCGGTAGAGCTCCAGGTGGGCGAGCGCCGCCGCCTCCCAGCCGTGCCGCCCGGCCAGCACCTGGCCGGCGAGGCGGCGCACGGGGCAGTCCTCGGCGGCCGCGCGCAGCAGCGCGGCCGCCAGCGCGGCGGGCCCGCGGGCGGCCAGGGCCGCATCCCCGAACGCCCCGCGCAGCTCCGGCCGGTCGCCGGTCACCAGCGGCACCCCGGCCGCCAGGGCCTCCAGCGCGGCGGGCCCCCACCCCGGTGAGGGGTCGGGCAGCGCGAAGGCGTCGGCAGCGGCGACCAGGGCCGGCAGCTCGGCGTCCGGGACGGGGGGCAGCAGCACCGGGTAGACGTCCCGCTCGGCGGCCCGCACCTCGACCCGGGTGCGGACGGCGTCCTCGAGCGTCGCCCCGTCGAGCAGCACGAGCGCCAGGTCCGGTCGCTCGGCCTGGAGCCGGGCCGTGGCCGCCACCAGGTCGAGCACGCCCTCGGCCGAGCGGGGGTGGGCCGGGGCGAGCACGTACCGGCCCAGCCGGGCCCGCCAGCGGCCGCGCCGCGCCGCGCCCGCCGCGGTGGAGGCCGCGGTGAAGGCGTCGACGTCCACCCCGGCGGGCACCACGGCGACCGGGCGGCGGAGGCCGGGCGGGACGTCGCCCCCCGGGGTGGTGCGGACGAGGGCCCGGGCGCCCGCTCCCCCGAGGTCGTCGGCGTCGGCGGGGTCGGGGGTGTGCACGCCGGAGGGTGCGGCGGCGGCGCTGACCGCGTCCTGCGTGTGCACCACGTCGTAGCGCTCCCCTGCCCGGGCGAGGGCGGCGCCGAGGGCGGCCACGGCGCGCGCGTGGCGGGCCGCCGGGGATCCACCGGGCAGCTCCGGGAGGGGCACCGGGCACAGCCGGACGCCGGCCGGCGCCGCGACGGGCGCGACGGCCAGCACCCAGGCGGTGACCTCGGCCCCGGCCCGGGCGAGCGCGCCGGCCAGTGCCAGGGTCCGGCCCGGTCGGGTCGATCCGGTCAGCAGGGCGATCCTCATCCGCGGGCCTCCGCACGGGCCCGGCCGGTGCGCCGGGACGTCGGGCCCCAGGGTGGCCGACGTCCGTGACCGCCCGGTTTCCGCGCCGTTGCACCGCCGCAGCACCCGCCGGTCGCCGTGCACCTCTCGGTGAGGTCGTCGGTGCAGGACCGGGGTCGAACAGGCGGCCCCGGGCCGAGGCCCGAGCCCCGCAGGCGTCCCGTGACCTCCGTCCCCTCGATCCACCACCGTCCCGGTCGGGGTCCCCGACCCGTCCTCCCAGCCGCGAGGACGTCGGCCTCGCGATCGGACGGGCCCGCACCGAGGTCGACCGGCTGCAGGCCGACCTGGCCGAGGCCGGCGAGACGGTGCGCGACCTCCGGACCCGGTGACCACCGCCCGTACCCTGCCTGCGACGCTCTGCTCCGTGCAGGTCGGGACGCGGTGAGCGGGGAGGTCCGTGCCCGGGCCGGGCGGTCGACGCCGTCGGCGGGCTTCACCCGGCCCGGCCGGGTCATCGCCACCGCCTTCGCCGGGGCGGTCGCCGTCGGCACCGGCCTGCTCTCGCTGCCGGTGGCGACGGCCGGCCCGGGGCGGGCCAGCCTGCTGGACGCGCTGTTCACGGCCACCTCGGCGGTGTGCGTGACCGGGCTGGTCACGGTCGACACCGGCACCTACTGGTCGGGCTTCGGCCAGGTCGTCGTGCTGCTGCTCATCCAGGTCGGCGGGCTGGGCATCATGACGCTGGCCAGCCTCTTCGCCCTCCTCCTCTCCCGGCGGCTGGGGCTGCGGGCCCGGCTGGTCGCGCAGGCGGAGACCCGGTCGCTGTCGGCCGCGGACGTGCGCCGGGTGGTCCGCACGGTCGTGGTGTTCAGCCTCGCGGCCGAGGCGGTGGTGGCGGCCGTCCTGACCGCGCGGTTCGCGGTCGGCTACGAGCTGCCCCCGCCCACCGCGCTCTGGTACGGGGTGTTCCACGCGGTGTCGGCGTTCAACAACGCCGGCTTCGGGCTGGACGCGGCCAGCATCATCCCCTGGGTCGCCGACCCGTGGATCTCGCTCACCCTCTGCACGGCGGTGGTGGTGGGCGGCCTCGGCTTCCCGGTGGTCTTCGAGCTGGCCCGCTCGTGGCGCCGCCCGCGCTCCTGGTCGGTGCTCACCCGCATCACCGTCCTCGTCACCGCCGTCCTGCTCGTGGTCGGCACCGCCGGCTACCTGCTCGCCGAGGGCGGCAACCCGGGCACGCTGCGCCCGCTCGGCGCCGGGGCGACCGTGCTGGCCGCCTTCACCGCCTCGGTCATGGCGCGCACCGCGGGGTTCAACAACATCGACTTCGGCGCGGCGCAGCCGGAGACGCTGCTGCTCACCGACGCGCTGATGTTCATCGGCGGCGGCAGCGCCGGGACGGCGGGCGGCATCAAGGTGACCACGTTCGGGCTGCTGGCGGCGGTCCTCTGGGCGGAGATGCGGGGGGACCCCGACGTGGAGGTGGGCCGCCGCAGGGTCCCGGCCGGCAACCAGCGGCAGGCCCTGGCGGTCGCGCTCCTGGGCATCGCGCTGGTGGCCGTGGGCACCTTCGTGCTCCTGGCCGTCACCGACGTGGCCTTCGACCGGGTGCTGTTCGAGACGGTGTCGGCGTTCGCGACCGTGGGGCTGTCGACCGGCATCACCGCCGACCTGCCGCCGTCGGCCCAGGTCGTGCTCGTCGTCCTGATGTTCGTGGGCCGGATCGGACCGCTCACCCTGGCGTCGGGGCTGGCCCTGCGCGAGCGGGCCCGGCGCCACCAGCTCCCCGACGAGAGGACCATCGTTGGCTAGGCACACCGAGCCCGTCGCCGTCATCGGCCTGGGCCGCTTCGGCACGGCGCTGGCCCTGGAACTGGCCCGCGAGGGCACCGAGGTGCTCGCCGTCGACCGCCGTCCGGAGATCGTGCAGCGGATGTCCGGCCGGCTGGGCCAGGTGGTGGTCGCCGACTCCACCGACATCGAGGCGCTGCGCGAGATCGGGCTGGCCGACTTCCAGCGGGTCGTGGTCGCGATCGGCACGGACCTCGAGGCCAGCATCCTCACCACGGCGCTCCTGGCCGAGCTCGAGGTGCCCGACATCTGGGTGAAGGCGCTGACCAGCCAGCACGCCCGCATCCTCGAGCGCATCGGCGCCCACCACGTGGTCTTCCCCGAGCTCGAGATGGGCGAGCGGGTGGCGCACCTGGTATCGGGCCGGCTGCTGGACTGGGTCGAGGTCGACGACGAGTGGGTGTTCGCCCGGACGAAGCCGCCCCGCGAGCTGGTCGGCGTGCCGCTGGGCCGGTCGGGCGTGCGGGCCCGGCACCGGGTGACCGTGGTGTCGGTGAAGCCGCAGGGCTCGGACCGGTGGACGCACGCGGACACCGGGACCGTGCTCAGCTACGGCTGCGAGATCGTGCTCGCCGGCCGGCCGGCCGACGTCGAGCGGTTCGTCGACCGCCCCTGAAGGGGGCCGGTCCGCCGGATCCCGGTGGCGGGCCGGTGCCGGGGGCGGGGAGGGAGGAAGATGAGGGGGTGACCCTCGATGACCCGGTGATGACCCTCGGCGCTGAGGCCGCACCGGGAGTCCTGCTCCTGCACCCCTGGTGGGGCGTGACCCCCGCCGTCCGGCTCTGGGCCGAGCACCTGGTGGCGGTGGGCCGCCGGGTGCTGGTCCCCGACCTCTTCGGCGGCCGCCGCACCTGCCAGGTGCACGAGGCCGAGCAGCTGGCGCAGGCGGCGATCGCCGATCCGGAGGTGCAGGCGCTGGTCGACCGCTGCGCCGACCGGCTGGCCGCCGGCGGCCGCCCCTGGGTGGCCATGGGCTTCTCGCTCGGCGCGTTCCTCGCCTGCCGGCTGGCCGCGCGGGGGACGACGGCGCCCGAGGAGCTCGAGCTCCTGTACGGCGGCCAGCCCCCGACGGGCCCCGACGTCGGGACCCGCCACGTCGAGCTGCACGTCGTCCCCGACGACCCGTGGTTCCCCGAGGCGGAGCTGACCCCGGTCGAGGAGGGCTTCCGGGCCGCCGGCGCCGAGGTCGTCGTGCACCGCTACCCCGGCTGCGGGCACTGGTTCGCCGAGGAGGGCTCCACCGGGTACGACCCGGTGGCCGCGACGGTGGTGCGCGACCGGGTGCTCGACCGGCTCCGGGTGGACTGACCCGCCGCACCCCGCCGCGCGGGGTCAGGCGCCCCGCCGCGCCGGGTCAGGGGACGACGTCGGGGACGATGTTCTGGCTCTCCTTGGGCGGCCGGACGTAGTCGTCGGTGATCGGCGGGCGCGGCGGGAGCTCGGGGACCCGCGGCGTGAGGTCGAGGTAGGGCACCTGGGCCAGCAGGTGGTGGATCACGTTGAGCCGGGCCCGCTTCTTCACGTCGGCCTCGACCACCCACCACGGCGCCTCGGGGATGTCGGTCGCGGCGAACATCGCGTCCTTCGCGCGGGAGAACTCGACCCACCGGTTGCGGGCCTCGAGGTCCATCGGGCTGAGCTTCCAGCGCTTGGTGGGGTCCTTCAGCCGGGCCTGGAAGCGCTTCTCCTGCTCGGTGTCGCTGACCGAGAACCAGTACTTGAGCAGCTTGGTGCCGCTGCGGACGAGCATGCGCTCGAACTCCGGGCACGAGCGGAGGAAGTCCTCGTACTCCTCGTCGGTGCAGAAGCCCATCACCCGCTCGACGCCGGCGCGGTTGTACCAGGAGCGGTCGAACAGGACCATCTCGCCCCGGGCGGGCAGGTGCTCGACGTAGCGCTGGAAGTACCACTGCCCCTTCTCCCGCTCGGTGGGGGCGGGCAGGGCGACGATGTGGGCGTAGCGCGGGTTGAGCGACTCGGTGATCCGCTGGATGGCGCCGCCCTTCCCGGCGGCGTCGCGGCCCTCGAAGACGACCACGACCTTCAGGCCGTGGGCACGGACGTACTCCTGCTGCTTGACCAGCTCGATCTGGAGTCGGGCGAGCTCCTTCTCGTAGTAGGCGTTGTCCACCTTGGCGGTCGACTGGGGCGCCTCCTCGACGGAGGTCCCCGACCGGCGGCGTGCTGCGGCCATGGCGGGAGGATCGACCCCCGCGGCGGCCTCGGCAACCCGGTGGGCCCGGTCCCCTCGTGTTCGAGGGGACGCCGAGCGGTCAGGCGCCGGGCTCCGAGGGCAGGCGGCCGCGGGCGACGGCGGTCACGAGGCGCTCGTGGTCGCGCTCGGTCTGGTCGGCGTAGGCGCGGGCGAACCGGCACAGGGCCCGGTCGAGCTTCCCCTTGCCGCCCACGTAGCCGGCGATCATCGACGCCCCGCTGGTGCGCGCGTGGCCCTTGGCCAGCAGCCGGCCGCAGATCCCCGCGTAGTCGGTCAGCGCGGGGGCGTCCAGCGAGTCGACGGCGATGGTGCCCTTCATGTTGCGGAACTGCCGGACGTAGAACTGCCGGCCCGCGACGGTGGTCCAGCCGAGCAGCGGGTCGCTCACGGTCTGCAGCGCCTGCTGGTATTCCACCACCCGCTGCCCCTGGTGGGCGTGCCACGCGGACTCCCCGTGCACGTGCCGCGCCAGCACCGACCTGCGGGCCTGCTTCAGCTGCAGGAACAGCACGTCGTCGGCGCTGCTGCCCTCGCACAGCGCCACGTAGGCCCGCAGGCCGACGCTGCCGACGCCGACGACCTTGTGCGCGACGTCCACGAGCGTGTAGCCGCCGAGCAGGCGGCGCCAGTGGCCGCGGAGCGTCCCGAGGTAGTCGTCCAGGGCGCGGGCCACCTGGTCGGCCTCCTCCGCGTCCAGCCGGGTGATCAGCGGCGGCTCCTCGACGATCCGCCGGCCCCGCTCGGACTCCTCGGTGAAGCGGGGCAGCGCCCGGTCGCTGACCCGCCTGCGGGCCCGCTTCGCGGCGCGCTCGATGGCCGTGCGCAGGGACCGGTCGCTCGCCGTCGTGTGCAGCCCGGGGACGTCGAGCCGCTCGAACGACCGCAGGAACAGGGGCTCGCCGGCCAGCCACCGCACGTGCTCCCGGTACCGCCGGGCCATGGAGGCGACGGCGTCGCCGCACTGGTCCTCGGTGGCGGAGTTCTGCCGGCCGGCGACCCAGATGCTGGCGGCCAGCCGGCGCAGGTCCCACTCCCAGCCGCCCGGGTGCGCCTCGTCGAAGTCGTTGAGGTCGATGACGAGGTCCCGCTCCGGGGAGGCGTAGAAGCCGAAGTTGCCCAGGTGCGCGTCACCGCAGACGACCGGCCGGATGCCGGTGGCCGGGAGGGCGGCGAGATCCGCGGCCATGACCACCGCGCTGCCGCGCAGGAACCCGTAGGGGGAGGCGGCCATCCGGGCGACCCGCACCGGCACCAGCCGGTCCACCCGGCCGGCGTGCGACTCCACGATCTGGTCCACCACGTCCACCCGGCCCGCCGGCGGTGCCCAGTCCCCGAGCGCGGACCGGGGCACCTGCTGCCGCAGCCGCCGTCCGAGCGCGTACCGCTCCGCCCGGGGCGTCGGGCGGCGCCGCAGCGACGCGTAGGCCCCGCCGTCGGCCGCCTCGAGCACCACGTGCCCGTCGGCTCCGACCTCTGCACCGCCGACCCCCGCCATGAGCTGCTCCTGGCACCCGCCGGAGGCCGGTCAGCCGACCCCGGGGGCGGGCAGGTCGCGGCTGCGCTGCTCGGCCCCCACCCCGCCGTAGGGGTAGTCGGCCGCGCCCGGATCGCTGACCGCGTCGAGGCGGTCGGTCTCCTCCGGGGTGAGCGCCAGGCCGGCGGCCCCGAGGTTGCCGCGCAGCTGGTCGGTGGTCCGCGCGCCGAGGATCACCGAGGTGACGGCGGGGCGGGCGGCCAGCCAGGCGAGGGCGACCTGGGCCATCGACGTCCCCCGGGCCTCGGCCACGTCCTGGACCGCCTCCAGGACGTCCCAGGTCCGCTGCCGCGTGCTGACCCGGTCGTAGGCCTCCATGCCGCGCCCGGGGTCCTCGCCGAGCCGGGTGGCGCCCTCCGGCCGCTGGTCGCGGGTGTACTTGCCCGACAGCCACCCGCCCCCGAGCGGCCCCCACGGCAGCAGGCCGAGCCCGTTGTGCAGGCACGCGGGCACGATCTCGTACTCGGTCTCGCGGGTGAGCAGGCTGTAGCTCGGCTGCAGGGTGACCGGGACGGCGAGGTGCTCGCGCTCGGCGAGGTCCACGGCCTTCTGCACCTGCCAGCCGGTGAAGTTGGACAGCCCCGGGTAGCCGACCTTCCCGGCGCGGACGGCGTCGTCGAGGAAGCGGAGGGTCTCCTCCAGCGGGGTGAGCGGGTCCCACGCGTGCAGCTGGTAGAGGTCGACGTGCTCGACCCCGAGCCGGCGCAGCGAGTCGTCGAGCGCCCGCCGCAGGTGGCGGCGGGAGCTGCCGACGGCGTTGGGCTCCGCCCCCATCGGCATCCGGCCCTTCGTGGCCAGGACGACGCGGTCGCGGACGTCGGCCGGCCGCGCGGCCAGCCACCGGCCGACGATCTCCTCCGCCGCGCCGGCCGAGTAGACGTCCGCGGTGTCGACCAGCGTGCCGCCGGCCTCGACGAACAGGTCGAGCTGCTCGTGCGCGCCGGCCTCGTCGGTCTCGGCGCCGAAGGTCATCGTGCCGAGGCAGAAGGCCGAGACCGCGCAACCGCTGCGGCCGAGGGTGCGGAAGTCCATGGCGGCGACGATGCCGCACCCGGCCGGACCCCACCACGCGGGGCGGCCTGCTCCCCGGCCGGCGCCGGCGGTGCCCCCGCGACCGTGCTCCCGCGACCGTGCTCCGGCGACCGGGCTCCCGGGCGCACGGTCAGGAGGGCGACGGCACGGGCACCCGGCGGCTGAGCCGGCGCCACAGCCAGCCCGACGGGACCCGCCGCCCGGTGACCAGGTACTCGGGCACGGCGTCGTCGAAGAGCGTGCCGGTCAGGGCCCGGCGCACCCGCGGGCGGCCGGCGAGCAGCAGCTCGTCCCCGTCCTCGAGCGGGAGGTCACCGTCCGGGGCCATCAGGTGCTCGCTCCCGCGGCGGAGCAGCAGCGGCACCGCTGCCAGGGGCCGGTCCCGGTCGGCCGGGCTGCGCAGGAGGTCCCCGAGCCGCAGCCCGCCGTCCCCGAGCCAGGGTCGCAGCGACGGGGCACCGGCGTCGTCCAGCCGCACCTTCCACAGCGGGTCGAGGTGGCGCCCGCACCGCTCGGCCAGGCGGGTGGTCAGCGCGGCGGCCCACTCGTCGTCCTCGTCGAGCAGGCCGCGCAGGAACCGCCACAGCAGCGGCGTGCTCAGCCGGGCGTAGGCGTCGTGCGCCACCACCGCGGTGGGCTCGAGCAGGGCGTCGGCCTCGATGGCGGCGAACAGCGGCGCGCTGGCCGGCTCGTTCTGGCGCGCGGCGACGAACAGCCCGGGGTTGGCCCGCCGCGCCTCGGCGACCAGCGACAGGTTGGTCGTGTCGTTGCCGGTCCCCGCCACGAACCCCACGGCGCCCCGGAGGGCGGCCCGGTCCAGGACGCCGGGTTCCGACGCGTCGCCGACCACGCCCGGGGGGTCCTCGCCCTCGCGGGTGCGGGGGTCGATGGTCGTCACCTCCAGGCCCTCGGCGCGCAGGTCCGCGGCGAAGTGCCGGCCGAAGCGGCCGTAGCCGGCCAGCACCCAGCGGCCGGGCCCCGGCGGCTCCTGCAGCGGGGGCAGCTCGGCGCCGGGGCCGCTCTCCAGCCAGGTCATGAGCCGGTAGGACGACGGCTGGCGCAGGGCCAGTCGCAGCCGGTCGCCGAACCGGTCGAAGGGGTTGACGACCGTCGGGTCCCCGAAGGCCCGCATGCGCTCGGCGATCACGGCGGAGGTCACCCGCGCCACCACCGGCAGCCCGGGCCGCAGCAGCGCGGCCGCCATGGTGACGGCCAGGTTGGCCTCGTCGTCGTTGGTCAACGCGACGACCCCGTCGCAGTACGGGTGCTCCAGCCCGACGACGCGCAGGTCCTGCAGGTCGCGGGCGTCCCCGACCAGGCCGGGGACGTCGGCGTGGGAGGTGTTCAACTCGAGGTCGTCGATGCGCGCCTCGGAGAGGTCGACCACCGTGAAGCGCCGGCCCAGCACGTCGAGGGACCGGCCGAGCAGCGCGCCGGTCTGGCCGTACCCGGCGACGAGCAGGAAGGGCTCGCGCAGCCGGGCCACCTTCCGGGCGACGTGCCGTCGGGAGAGCGCCCGGCGGAAGGCGCTGTCCTGGAGCAGGGTGAGGACCGAGCCGATCGCGTAGGCCCAGCCGATGACGGTGAGGTAGATCGATGCGGACACCCAGAGCCGCTGGGCGTAGGTGAAGGTGTTCGGGAGCTCGCCGAAGCCGATGGTCGTCGCGGTGTAGCTCATGAAGTAGAACGCGTCGAACGCGCTCATGCGGGTGGGGTTGCCGGCGGCGTCCTGACCCGGGACCAGCATGAGCCCGAGCACGCTGACCGAGAAGACCAGGAGCAGGGTGATCAGCGGGGCCCGCAACCGCCGGAGGACGACGAAGACCGCGCTCGACTCGGTGGTCCGCGGGACGGCGGCGGTCCGACGGCGCCCGCGGGGCGGGAGCGGCTCCCGGCGCCCGACGGCCCGCCCCCGCGCGCCCCCGGTCGGCTCTCCCACCCCGCTCCCCTAGGGCCGCTGGAACGAGACGGTCTCGATGACCAGCAGCACGAGCGAGACCAGGTTGGCCAGCAGTGCGCCCCCGGAGAGGGAGACGACGCTGGCGGTGGCCCCGGCGGTGAGGCCCTCGGCGCTGACGTGGACGGCGACGACCCAGACGACGGTGGCCGCGAGCAGCTGCAGGTCGGCCACCAGGCTGGAGGCCAGGTGCACGGCGCCGATCTGGGTGCGGTCGCCGAACTTCAGCACGGTGGCGACCAGGTTGACGACCACGGCCGCGAACAGCTCGTACTCGTTGTGCACGACGGGGTCGTCGATGTCGCCGATGAAGAAGCCGAAGTTGAGCGTGGCGGCGAGCAGCACGAAGAACCCGAAGACCACCTTCTCGAGGTTCATGCGTCCGGACCTCCACGGTCGGGTCACCGGCGGTGGCCCCGGCGCGGTGCCCGACGGGGCCCGGCCGTAAACCGGGACCGCCCGGAGCGGTACCGGCGTGGCGCAGGCCCTTCACGCGCGCCGACGTCCGTGGTCGACTGCGCTCACCCCCCACGGCGGCGTTCCCAGCTGGAGCTGGAGGCAACGATGTCGGTGACCCAGGAGCCGGCGGCTCCCCCACCTCCCCCCGTCGCGCCGGGCCGCGGGTCACGATGACCGCCACCGCGCCCCGCGGCACCGGATCGGTCGACCCGCGCGGCGGCGACGGGACGGCCCCACCGGGCCGGGCGGCCATCCCCGCCCGGACGCTGCGGACCGACCGGTGGTGGGTGCAGCCGCTGGTCACCGTCGTCGTCCTGGTGCTGTTCATCGCGTACGCGACGTTCCGGGCGTTCCAGAACGCCTACTACTACGCCTCGCCCTACATCTCGCCGTTCTACTCGCCCTGCATCACGACGCGGTGCGAGGGCGACAGCTTCCCCGAGTTCTTCACCGGCCCGGTCTGGATCTCCCCGGCGATCTACATCCTCGTGCTGCCGCTGGGCATCCGGCTCACCTGCTACTACTACCGGAAGGCCTACTACCGGTCGTTCTGGCTGTCCCCGCCGGCCTGCGCGGTGGCCGAGCCGCACCGCCGGTACACCGGGGAGACGCGGCTGCCGCTGGTCGGGCAGAACGTGCACCGGTACTTCCTGTACGCGGCGCTGCTGTTCAACGTCATCCTGTTCTACGAGGCGTTCCGCGGCTTCCGGGACGCGACCGGCGAGTGGGGCCACATGGGCCTGGGCACGCTGGTCCTGCTGGTCAACGCCGTCCTGCTGTTCCTGTACTCGATCTCCTGCCACTCCTGCCGGCACATCGTCGGGGGCCGGTTGAACAACTTCTCGGCGCACCCGCTGCGCTACCGGGCCTGGACGGCGGTGTCGAAGCTGAACGCGCGGCACATGCAGTACGCCTGGGTCTCGCTGTTCAGCGTGGCGTTCGCCGACCTCTACGTCTTCCTGCTGGCCACCGGAACGATCACCGACCCGCAGTTCTTCTGATGACCCGCCCCCGTGGTGGGGCAGCCCCTCGGACAACGGAGCCCTGATGGTGGAGCTCGAACGGCACGAGTACGACGTCGTGGTGGTGGGCGCCGGCGGCGCCGGCCTGCGCGCCGCGATCGCGGCCCACGAGAGCGGGGCGCGCACGGCCGTGGTGTGCAAGTCCCTGCTCGGCAAGGCGCACACGGTGATGGCCGAGGGCGGGATCGCCGCGGCGATGGCCAACCTCTACCCGGAGGACAACTGGCGGGTGCACTTCCGGGACACCATGCGCGGCGGGAAGATGCTCAACCACTGGCGCATGGCCCAGCTGCACGCGCAGGAGGCACCGGACCGGGTCCGCGAGCTGGAGGACTGGGGCGCGCTGTTCGACCGCACCCCGGACGGCCTGATCAGCCAGCGCGACTTCGGCGGGCACCGGTACGCCCGGTTGGCGCACGTCGGTGACCGCACCGGACTGGAGCTCATCCGCACCCTGCAGCAGCGCACCGTCGCGCTCGGCATCCACGTCTACATGGAGTGCACCGTCACCCGGCTGCTCACCGGGGAGGACGGCGTGGCCGGCCCCGGGCAGGTCACCGGCGCGTTCGGCTACTGGCGGGAGTCCGGGCGGTTCATCGCCTGGCAGGCGCCGTCGGTCGTGCTGGCCACCGGGGGCATCGGCAAGTCCTACAAGGTCACGTCCAACTCCTGGGAGTACACCGGCGACGGTCACTCGCTGGCGCTCCGGGCCGGGGCCGGGCTGGTCAACATGGAGTTCGTCCAGTTCCACCCGACGGGGATGGTCTGGCCGCCGTCGGTGCGCGGCATCCTGGTCACCGAGAGCGTCCGCGGGGACGGCGGCGTCCTGCGGAACTCCGCGGGCAACCGCTTCATGTTCGACTACATCCCCGACTTCTTCCGCAAGGAGACCGCCGAGACCGAGGCCGAGGCCGATCGCTGGTACGACGACAAGCGGAACAACCGGCGCCCGCCGGAGCTGCTGCCCCGCGACGAGGTGGCCCGTGCGATCAACAGCGAGGTGAAGGCGGGCCGGGGCTCGCCGCACGGCGGGGTCTTCCTCGACATCGCCACGCGGCGGGACGCCGAGTACGTCCGCCGGCGGCTGCCGTCGATGTACCACCAGTTCAAGGAGCTGGCCGAGGTCGACATCACCGCCGAGGCCATGGAGGTCGGCCCCACCTGCCACTACGTGATGGGCGGGGTGGAGGTCGACCCGGACACCCAGGCCTCGCGGGTGCCGGGCCTGTTCGCGGCCGGTGAGGTCGCCGGCGGCATGCACGGGTCGAACCGGCTGGGCGGCAACTCGCTGTCGGACCTGCTGGTGTTCGGCCGCCGCGCCGGCCTGGCCGCGGCCGAGCACGCCCGGGCGCGCAGCGCGGACCGGGTCGAGCTGTCCGAGGCGGAGCTGGCGGCCGCGGCGCGGGCGGCCCTCGCGCCGTTCGAGCGGGAGGGCGGGGAGAACCCGTACGCGGTGCAGCTGGAGCTGCAGCAGACGATGCACGACCTGGTCGGCATCATCCGCACCGCGCCGGAGATGGAGCAGGCGCTCGAGCGGATCGCCGTCCTCCGGGAGCGCGTCGCCGCCCTCTCGGTCGAGGGGCACCGGCAGTACAACCCGGGGTGGCACCTGGCCCTCGACCTGCCGCACATGCTGCTGGTGAGCGAGTGCATCGCCCGCGCGGCCCTCGAGCGGCAGGAGAGCCGGGGCGGGCACACCCGCGACGACTTCCCGGCCACCGACGCCGAGTGGGGCCGGACCAACCTCGTCTGCTCCCGCGCACCGGACGGGTCGGTGGCCCTGGCCCGCCAGCCGCTGCCGCAGATGCCGGCCGAGCTCGCGGAGGTCTTCGAGGAGGTGCCGGCATGAGCCACCGGGCGACGTTCCGGGTCTGGCGCGGGGACGCCTCCGGCGGCGAGCTGCGGACCTACACGGTGGAGGTCAACGAGGGCGAGGTGGTCCTCGACGTCATCCACCGGCTGCAGGCCACCCAGGCGGGCGACCTCGCCGTCCGCTGGAACTGCAAGGCCGGCAAGTGCGGGTCGTGCAGCGCGGAGATCAACGGCCGCCCCCGCCTCATGTGCATGACCCGGATGAGCACGTTCGGCGAGCACGACACGGTGACCGTCACCCCGCTGCGGACCTTCCCCGTCGTCCGCGACCTCGTCACCGACGTCTCCTACAACTACGAGAAGGCGGCGCGGATCCCGGCGTTCACGCCCCGGCCGCGCGACCCCGACGGCAACCACCGCATGCAGCAGGTCGACGTCGAGCGGCCGCAGGAGTTCCGCAAGTGCATCGAGTGCTGGCTGTGCCAGGACACCTGCCACGTCATCCGGGACCACGAGGAGAACAAGCAGGCCTTCGCCGGTCCGCGGTTCCTGATCCGGCTGGCCGAGCTCGACATGCACCCGCTCGACGTCGCCGACCGCCGGGACGCGGCGCAGGACGAGTTCGGCCTCGGGTACTGCAACATCACCAAGTGCTGCAGCGAGGTGTGCCCCGAGGGGATCCACCTCACCGACAACGGGATCATCCCGCTCAAGGAGCGGGTGGTGGACCGCAGGTTCGACCCGCTCACCTGGCTCGGGTCGCGGATCCGGCGGCGGGCCGGCTCGTGAACGCGGGCCCGGGACCGGGTCAGTCGTCCCGGTCGGCGGCCGCCCGGCGCTCGGCCCCGGTCTCCTCCGCGTAGCCGGCGTCCTGGCCGGCGACCCGGCCGACGAACGACTCGCCCTCCGCCGTGCCGGTGGTGCCGGCGGCGTCCGGCGCGTCGGGCGCGTCGGACGGGCCGCCGGTCGCCCGGGACAGCGCCTGGGCGTCGTCGCGGTCGACGTCGCCCTCCCCCGGCCGCGGATCAGGCTCCACCGCCGTCCTCCGTCCCGCCGTCCTCCGTCAGGCGGTCGCCCGTCCCGACGACGCCCGTCCCGCGGGTGCGGGGGTCGGCCGGCGTCACGGCATGCCGTCGCCGACGACGGCCCCGGCCGGGGGCAGCGGGCGGCGGACCACCGGGCGGACCTTGCGCGCGGCCGGCAGCCGGGTCGTGTAGCTCTCGGCATTGCCCCGGATGTGCGCGAGGTCGTCGTCGGTGGCCTCGCGGACCACCTTGGCCGGCACCCCGGCCATCACCGACCGCGGGGGCACGGACATGCCGGGGGGCACCACCGCGCCGGCGGCCACGATCGACCCGGCGCCGATGTGCGCGCCGTTCATGACGATGCTGCCCATGCCGACGAGGACGTCGTCGTCGACCCGGGCACCGTGCAGCACGACCCGGTGCCCGACGGTCACCCCGCGGCCGACCAGCAGCGGGAAGCCCGGGTCCGAGTGCAGCGTGCAGCCGTCCTGGACGTTGGTGCCCGGCCCGAGGACGATCACCTCCTCGTCGGCCCGCGCCACGGCGCCGTACCAGATGCTCGACCGGGCCTCCATGGTCACCGCGCCGACGACCACCGCCGTCGGCGCGACGAAGGCCTCGTCGTCGATCTTCGGTGCACCGAAGTGCAGTTCCGCGATGTAGTTGTCGCCCACCCCGCGCCTCCGTCCGGCCGCTCGCGGTACGCCGGACCGGGACCCGCGCTCCCGCCGACGTCCTCGCCGCAGAGTGTCCCGGATCGGGGCGGGATGGACGAGGGGCTGCGCCCCGCCGTCCGCCGCGGGGTCCGCCGGGGGCTCAGCGCCCCGGCACGGCGAACGGCCTGCAGCGTCCCCCGCCCGGCCCGGTCGTGGCGAGGGAGGCGGCGGGGCGGCACGGCACGGCCGTCAGCGGACCCGCTGGTGACCGAAGAAACCGCGCTTCTTGATCACCTCGCAGACCTCGGCCGGGACCATCGACTCCCAGCTGTCGTCGTCCTCGGCGATCCGCCGGAGCACGTCGCGGCTGAGGATCGGGAGGTAGTCGGGCTTGTAGTCGGCGAGCCCGACGAAGCTGCCCCGCCGGTAGAGGTAGTCGTAGAGCGGCCGCAGCTCGTCGCGCACCTCGACCGTGTCGACGGTGACGACCTCGCCGTCGCGCAGCATCGGGTAGACGAACAGCCGCAGGTCGTTCTTGAACAGCCGGCCGAAGCTCTCGAGGATGCCGCCGGGCAGGCTCGCGTGGGTCGCCTCGTCGAACAGGTCGACCAGGCTCGGGACCCCCATCACCATCCCGATCCGGCCGTCGGTGCGCCAGGCGAGGTAGGCGGCCAGCCGGTGGTAGGCCACGTAGTCGGAGATCAGCACCGTCATCCCGCAGGCGGCCAGCAGGTCGGCGCGGGCGAGGAAGTCCCTGCGGTCGACGACGTCCCCACCGGCCCGCAGGTTGGCCATCGTGAGCTCGGTGAGCAGCAGGATCTCCCGGCCGGCGACGGCCGGGTCCTGCGCGAAGGCGGCGCGGGCGGCCTCGAGCATGTCGATGTTGACCACGGTGGGCGGCCGGAAGCTGCCGCGCTCCACCAGGATGGCCTTCTTGCGCAGCACCTCGCTCGGCTGCAGCACCTGGCGGTCGGGGCCGAACATCGCCGCGCCGCTCAGGCCGAGCTGGACGAGCTTGAGCGCCATGAGCCGGTTGTCGACCGCGCGGAACTCGATGCCGATGAGCTCGATCATGTCGATCTCGACCCGGCCGGTGGTGAGCCGGTCGAGCAGGCTCTCGACCAGGCGGTCGGGCTCGTGGTGGTGGAAGAACGCCGCGTGCAGCAGGTTCACCCCCACCACCCCGAGGGCCTCCTGCTGCTGCTGCGCCTCGTCGTCGAGCATCCGCACGTGCAGGACCACCTGGCTCGGCTCGTCGCGGGGGTGCGACTGGAACTCCACTCCCATCCAGCCGTGGCACTCGTTGCCGCCGCGGAAGCTGCGGGCCACGACGGTGTCGGCGAAGGCGAAGAAGGCGGTCTCGTCGCCCCGGTCGTCCCCGAGCCGCTCCAGGTTGAGCTGGTACTCGCGGTCGAGCATCGCCTGGAGGCGGCCCTTGGAGACGTACCGGTCGGCCTTCCCGTAGATGGCGTCGCTGACCGCCATGTCGTAGGCCGACATCGTCTTGGCGACGGTGCCGGCCGCCCCACCGGCCCGGAAGAACCAGCGGGCGACCTCCTGCCCGGCACCGATCTCGGCGATGGTGCCGTACCAGCGGGGGTCCAGGTTGATCTGGAGGGCCTTCTGCAGGGTGTCCGCACCGGCGTCCATGACCGCTCCCTCCGGCTGCGCGGCTGGGATGGCGGCGAGCCTAGTGCCGCCGGGTGAGCAGCCGCGCGAGGAACCACGCGAGGACGACGGCGAGGGCGACGCGGACCAGGACCCGGGTCGCGTCGAACCCGCCCTCGAGGACCTCGTGGACGGCGATGGCCGCGGTGAGCCAGGCCAGCACGACGGCGAACACCCACGGCCGGGCACGTCGCCCCGGCCGGTGCGCCGACGGGCGCCCGGTGGCCACGGCCCCATGGTGCTCCTCCGGCACGGCCTCCTGCGATCCTGCGGCGCGTCCGGGTTCGCCGGTCGGGGGTTGCCCCGGTCCCGGAGGGTGCCGCCGGGCCCGCGCGGGCACCGCAGAATCCCGGACGACCGTGGCGGAACGGGTATCAGGACGATCCCGTCCGCGCTCATCATCGAGGACGGCTGCCGTCTCACACGGCAGAGGGGGACCGATGATGAACATCTTCGTCAGCTATTCCCGCAAGGACGAGGGCGAGGTGCGGCACCTCGTCGCGGACCTGGAGCGGGCGCCCGCCTCGGTGTGGCACGACCGGGAACTCCGCGGCGGGGACCCGTGGTGGCAGGACATCCTGCGGCGGATCCGCGAGTGCCACGTCTTCGTCCTCGCCTTGTCCGAGGACTCCCTGGCGTCGAAGCCCTGCCAGGCGGAGCTCTCCTACGCCCGGAGGCTGGGTGTGCCGATCCTGCCGGTGCAGATCGGCCACGTGGGCAAGCTCCGGCTCACGCCCGTGGCCGACATCCAGGTGATCGACTACCGGGAACGCTCGCTGGCCACGGGCATGGCGCTGCTGGACGCGGTGCACGACTCCGCCCGGCAGCGGGGTGCGTTGCCCGACCCCCTCCCGGAGGCACCTCCCGTTCCCTTCGAGTACCTCTTCCGCCTGGGCTCGGCGATCGGCGCGGCGCAGCTGACCCCGGACCAGCAGGGGGAGTTCATCCGGCAGCTGCGGGAGTGCCTGGAGACCGAGGACGACGACGCCGCCCGGGACGACGCCCGTGCGCTCCTGCGGGCACTCCGCCGGAGGCCGGACATCACCCTCCGCAACGCGCGGGCGGTCGACGACCTGCTCGCCGAGCTGGACGACACCTCCGGTGCGGGTCCACCTCCTCCCGCCGAGGACCCGAGGCCCCGGACCGGCAGCGGAGCTCCTGGTCCGGGGACGGCCGACGCCGCCGACCCGTCGCACCAGGATCAGCCGGTGGTCGAGCTGCTGGACGGGAGGCGTTCCCGGCTCCGGACCCGTCTCCTCGTTGGCGGGCTGGTGCTGGCAATCCTCACCGCCGTGACGACGGGAGCGCTGCTCGTCCTGACCACTTCGGTCGTCGCCCAGCCGGCGGGCACACCGGGGCCCCTCCCGTTCACCGATCCTCCCGGCGCCGAGGACGCACAACCGGCCGAGACCACCGCGGACGGCTCGGTGCCCGGGGACACCCGGGGCCTCTACGACGGCTCGGGAGCGGACACCTGTGACGCCGGGGGCCTCGCGACTTTCCTCGACACCGACCGGCGGGCGGCGGCGGCTTGGGCTGCCGTCCTGGGGATCCGGGTGGACGACGTCCGCCGTGTGCTGGGGACGTTCACGCCGGTAACCCTCCGGACCCACACCGCGGTCACCAACCACGGCTACCGCGACGGCCGGGCCACGCCCTTCCAGGCGGTCCTGCAGGCCGGGACGGCCGTGCTCGTCGACGAGCGGGGCGTCCCGCGGGTGCGGTGCGCCTGCGGCAACCCTCTGCTCGGGCCGGAGACTCGATACCTGACGCGCTTCGAGGGCCGTGTGTGGCGGGGGCTGTCCTCCGAGACCGTGACCGTCATCGCACCGGCACGCGAGTCCCTGCAGGAGTTCGTCCTCGTGAAGTCGGACGGCGAGCAGGTCGTCGTCCGTCCCCGCGGGACGCCCGGCGACCAGGACGTCCCCGCCTCCGCCGAGGACGCCGCGGCGGCCCGCGGCATGTCCGATGCGCGGAAGGCCGAGGAGCCCTCGGATCCGGCCGACACCCCTGACCCGGGGGACGACACCGACCCCGGCGACGGCGAGGGCGAGGGCACCGACCCCGGCACCGACCCCGGCACCGGCGGCACCGGCGACGGCGAGGGCACCGACGGCACCGGCGACGGCACCGGCGAGGGCACCGACCCCGGCACCGGCGACGGCGAGGGCACCGACGGCACCGACCCCGGCACCGGCGAGGGCACCGACCCCGGCACCGGCGACGGCGAGGGCACCGACGGCACCGGCGACGGCGAGGGCGAGGGCACCGACGGCACCGGCGACGGCGAGGGCACCGACGGCACCGGCGACGGCACCGGCGAGGGCACCGACCCCGGCACCGGCGAGGGCACCGACGGCACCGGCGACGGCACCGGCGAGGGCACCGACGGCACCGGCGAGGGCACCGACCCCGGCACCGGCGACGGCGAGGGCGAGGGCGAGGGCACCGACCCCGGCACCGAACCCACCGAGAGCGCCGGTGACGGCACCGACGAAGGCTGAAGGAACCGCACGCCATGCAGATGACGCGAGGACACCGCCGTGGGCCCGGCCGGGTCGGGTCGTGACCGGGAAGCGGGCACGTCGTCCCGCACCGATGGCCCGGCCGTCGCGGCGGAGGACGTCCCCGCCTACGCCAGTGCCTTCACCGTCGCCGACCGCACCGCCGCGTGGGGTCAGCGGCTGCACCTCCGCCTGACGAGGATCGAGCTCCTGCTGTTCATCGGCGCGGCAGCGGTCAGCTTCGTGGACCTCCCCGTGGGCCGGCGCGGCTTCGACCTCGGTGGGCTCGTCGCGACCGTCCTCTTCGCCTCGACGCTCGCCGTCCGCACGTACCGGACGGCGATGCGTCCGAACATCGTCTGGCAGGAGGCCCGCGCCGGTGCCGAGTCGATCAAGACGCTCTGCTGGCGGTACGCCGCGGGCAGCAAGCTGTTCCCGGTCGGCATGGACCCCGCCGAGGCCGACCGCCTCTTCATCGAGCGCCTTCAGGAGGTCCTGGGCGGCCTGCGCCACCTGCCGTCGATCCGGGCGGACGGGGTCGCCGGTCAGGTGCAGATCACCCCGTGGATGCTGTCCCTGCGCGCCGCACCCCTCGCCAGGCGACGCGCCGTCTTCGACGAGGCGCGCCTCGCCGACCAGCAGCGCTGGTACGCCGCCCGCAGCGTTCTCAACACCCGCCAGCTCTGGCGGTGGAACCGCATCGTCATCGGTCTGGAGTTCCTGGGGGTGTGCGCCGCAGCGGTGAAGGCCCTGGACGTCATCGACGTGACCTGGGGCAGCGGTGACCTCGTGGGGCTGGTCGCCACCCTCGGCGCAGCCGCCGCCGCCTGGGCTCAGACACGGCAGTACGTGGCCCTCTCCGCGGCCTACACCATCGCCAGCGAGGAACTCTCGGCGATCCGCGCACTGCTCGCCCACGTCTCGAGCGAGACCGAGTGGGAGGAGTTCGTCGACTCGGCCGAGGGCGCCATCTCGCGGGAGCACACGATGTGGCGCGCGTCGCGCACGGCCTGACGATCCCCCCGCGCGGCAACCGGCGGAGGGCCGTCGGGGGCCGAACGGTCGGCGATGCGGCCACCGAGCGGACCGCTCGGTTCCGGTCCGGCGTGCCGGGTCTGGTCGGCGCCCCTCCGTTGTTCGTACAGTGCGCCGCGTGGACGCCCCGGACGGTCGAGCGCGGCAGCGAGGGCCCGGGGCGGCCGGGACCGACGAGGAGGGGTCCCCGGCGGGGAACCCGCTCGGGGACGGGCCGTCGCCCGAGGAGCTGGCGCGCTACCGCCGGGCCGTCGAGGAGATCGTGCAGGGCCTGCCCGACTCGGCCACCGACACCGTGGTGACGGCGTCGGCCGGCCGCCCGGAGGTGCGCGCGGTCCTCGACCGCCTGCCGGGGGGCGCCGAGGTCGCGCTGGGACGGCTCGCGCAGGAGGTGCGCGACTTCCGGCCCAGCGCCCGGTCCAACGCGTCGACCGCCGCGCGCATGGTGAAGATCGTGCTGCTGCAGCAGGTCGACGTGGTGTGGTGGTCGGCCGTCCCGCCCTTCCCCGACGGCGACGCCGTCCTGCGGTCCCCGGAGCTGGTGCCGCTGGCGGCCCTGCGCCGCCGCGGGCAGCTCGCCTTCCGCTACCGGGTCGGGACGGACGCCTGGCCGCGCCGGGCGCGCGACCACGTCGTCCGCCGGTGCGTGCCCGGCCGGGAGCCGCGGTCGTCCGGGCTGAGCCACCCGCTGGCCCGGCCGGCGGTGGTGGCCCTGCTCAACGAGGTCGCCGGCAGGTTCGCCGAGGCGGTACCGGCCTGGCGGAGGGGGCTGTGGGTGAACTGCATCGTCCGCAGCACCGTCGACCAGCTGCGGCTCCGGCAGCTCGGCTACTCGGCGCTGCTGCCGAGCGCCCACTGCACCGGCTGGGCCGCCGACATCGAGGTGAGCTGGCTGCACCGGCACGGTGTGGCCACGCCCCTGCAGGAGATCCTGACCGGCTACCGCGACGACGGGGTGCTCAACGTGATCGACGAAGGCCAGGCCTGGCACGTCTGCCTCAACCCCGCCGCGGTGGGCCGCTACGGGGCGGCGGTCCGGCCCGCCGTCCGGGGAGGCCGCTGATGTGCGGGATCGCCGCCGTCCTCGGGCCCGGCGCCGACCGGGAGCTGTTCCGGGGGATGCTCGCCGCCATCTCCCCTCGCGGCGAGGTGGACGAGGTGCTCTGCGACGAGGAGGCCCTGCTCGGCACCGCGCGGCTGCGCATCGTCGACCGCGAGCACGCCGTCCAGCCGTGGCCGTCGGTGGACGGGCGGTGGGCGCTGTGCTTCAACGGCGAGGTGTTCAACCACGGGGAGCTGCGCGACCGGCTGCACGCCGAGGGCCGCTCGACGCGGTCGGTCGGTGACACCGAGGTCGTCCTCGAGACGGTGCTGGCCTGGGGCGAGGAGGCGCTGCTCCGGATGCGCGGCGAGTTCGCCTTCGCCCTCGTCGAGCGCGCCACGCGCCGGGTGTTCCTGGCCCGCGACCCGGTCGGGGTCAAGCCGCTGTACTGGGGGCGGGCGGGCGGTCGCCTGCACGTGGCCTCGGAGGTGAAGGCCCTGGTCCCGCTGGGGGTGCCGGTCTCCGAGGTGCCGCCGGGGCACTGCGGGTGGGCCGCGCCGGACGCCGACCCGCAGCTGCACCCCTACCTGGACCTGTACCGCCTGGGCGAGGGCGAGCGCGAGCTGTCCGACGTCGAGGAGGCCGCCGCGGCGCTGCGGACGACGCTCACCGACGCCGTGCGCATCCGCGTGGACACCGACCTGCGCGTCGGCGTCGTCCTCTCCGGGGGGCTGGACAGCTCGCTGACCCTCCTGCTCGTCCGGCAGCTGCACCCCGACTGCGTCGCCTTCACGGTCGGCGCCGAGGGCAGCGAGGACCTCGCCTACGCCCGCCGGCTGACCGCCGACCTGGGGGTCGAGCACGTCGTGGTCCCGGTGCGGCCGAAGGACCTCGGGCTGCGCGACGTCCGGGAGGCGATCCGGGTGTCGGAGCTGACCGAGTACGGGGACATCATCAACGCCGTCGTCTCCCAGCGGCTGTTCGCCGCCGTCCACCGGGCCGGGGTCAAGGTGGTGCTGACCGGCGACGGCTCCGACGAGCTGTTCGGCGGCTACGCGATGTACCGCCGGATCGGCGGGGCCGACCTGCGCCGGCTCTTCCTGCACAAGATCGCCCACCTCAGCCGCACGGAGCTGCAGCGGGTCGACCGGACGTCGATGGGGCACGGCGTGGAAGCCCGGGTCCCCTTCCTCGACGTGACGATGCTCGACCTGGCGATGCGGATCCCGCAGGAGCTCAAGCAGCGCGACGGCTACGAGAAGTGGATCGTGCGGCACGCCTTCGCCGACCTGCTCCCCGGCTACGTCGCCGCCCGGCACAAGAACCCGATGTCGCACTCCAGCGGCCTGCACGAGCGGATCCGGCTGTTCCGGCCGCTCTTCCCGCGCATCTACCGCGGCTACGGCTACGGCTGCGCGGCACCGCTGCAGCGGGACTTCTCCGAGGTGCTCAAGGACCACGGCTACGACCTCGACGCCGCCGTCGCCGCGGCCCGGGCACCGCGGGACCTGACGCTCGCCGAGCACGCCCGCGACCTCGCCGGAGCGGTGCGCTGGAACCTGGCCGCGGCGGTGCGCCGCTGAGTTCAGGCGTCGCGGCGGGCCGTGATCGCGGCCTACGGGTCCGGGCTCGTGCCCCTCCCCTGAGCGGCCGGCGGCGGCTCGGGCCCGGGGCTGCCCGGTGGCGGCGGTGCGGCCTGGGTGACGAGCCGGACGAGGATCACCTGCCACACCACGAAGCAGGTCAGCGCGCCGAGCCCGAGGACCGGGCCGACCTCGGTGCGGACCGTGCGCGGCACCGCCGCGACGGAGCACAGGACGAGGACGCCCACCAGCCAGACCTCCACGGCCCACCTGCGGGACGCGAGCCCCGGGTCGGGTCGCACCGTGACGCCCAGGGCCGACAGGTCGTCCGGAGGGTGCCGCTGCAGCATGTCGCGGCGGGATCGGTAGACCTGCACCCGGGGGTAGCGGTCGCGCAGGACGCGTTCATAGCACTCCCGCCGACGCGGCCGGAACCGGGTCCCCAGGGGGAGCGTGACGGCCTCGATGCGGGCGGCGGCGGCGCGGAACCCGTGGTCGGCGAGGATGACGCGGCCGCGCGCGGCGACCACCGCGGTCACGTTCCCCCAGCCCGAGCCGGACCCGGTGAAGCTGGGGTGGTACCAGCCGTACAGCCCGCACGCGCACCCCCACACCGGTGGCGCGTGCGTGTCGTCGGACAGGCACCGGGCGTGCTCGACCTCCCCGCTCCACGGGCCGGCGGTCACCTGCACCGGGGGGCGGAGACCCTGCTCGGTGAGGCGGAAGCGCCGGAAGCCACGCACCTCACCGGCGACGAGGGCCGGGGACCGCTCGGGAGGTGCCGGCGGCGGTGTCACGCCGGAACGGGTTTCGCCGGTACGGGCGGCGCCGGCGCGGGGGTCGGCGCGGCGGGGGCCGGGTCGGCCACCGGCTCGCACTCGATCTCCCGACGTTCGCGGCCGATGTTGCCGGCCACGCACGGCCGCGCCCGCGGCACGGAGGTGGTCGACGCCGGTGCAACGGTCAGCACGTCCATGTCGCACTCCTGAGCCGGTGGGGTCCAGCCGTGGCGGTCGCGGCTCTCCCGGTCACGGGACCGCCCGCGCCCGCCTACCGCCAGTGAAGCAGCACCGGTCCCGCCGGGTAAGGCGTTCCGTCGCCCCCCGTTCCCCGGGCCCCTGGTGGGGTGCTGCCTCCGGCACCAGCCCCCCCGGGACCAGCCTGGAGGTGGCCGACGCCGCGGTGCGCCACCGCTGACGAGGCAGGGCGCCGGGCCTCGGGGTGTCACACCCGAGGCGCGGCCGGTGTCCCCATGTCGACACCGCCGCACCCCACTGGAGGAGACATGGCCAGCAGCACCCGGGTCCCCCCGACCGAGATCACCGGCCTCTACGGGACCCTGGTCACGACGATGAGCCGCAGGATGCTGGGCCAGGTGCCGGAGAGCCTCGGGGTGATGTGGCACCACCCGGCCGTGCTGAAGGACCTGGTGCGGCTGGGGCGGAGGGCCGAGTCGTGGAACCGGCTCGACCCCTCCCTCGCCTCGTTCGCGACGATGGCCGCGGCCGGCACGATCGGGTGCAGCTTCTGCCTCGACCTGCACTACTTCCTGACGCGCGACCGCGGGCTCGACGAGGCCAAGGCGCGGGAGGTGCCGCGGTGGCGGGAGTCCGCCGCCTTCACCCCGCTGGAGCGACGGGTGATGGAGTACGCCGAGGCGATGTGCTCCACCCCGCCGACCGTGACCGACGAGATGTCGGCCGCCCTCCTCGAGGAGCTCGGAGCCCCCGCGCTGGTGGAGCTGACCGCCAGGATCGGCCTCATGAACGCCACCGCCCGGAGCAACGTCGCGCTCGGCATCCGGTCGCAGGAGTTCTCGGCGTCCTGCGGCCTGCCGCCGCTGGCCACCCCGTCGGCGGGCGGCGTGACCTCGGCATGACCGCCGCGACATGACCGACGACCCCTTCCTCGCCCACCGCAGCCTGCTGTTCACCGTCGCCTACGAGCTGCTCGGCTCGGCCGCCGACGCCGACGACGTGGTGCAGGAGACCTGGCTGCGGTGGGCCGAGGTCGACCACGCGGCGGTGCGCGACCCGCGGGCCTACCTGGTGCGGATCGTCACCCGGCAGGCGCTCAACCGGCTGCGCACCGTGGCCCGCCGCCGCGAGGACTACGTCGGCGAGTGGCTGCCCGAACCGCTGCTGACCAGCCCCGACGTCGCCGAGGACGTCGAGCTCGCCGAGAGCGTCTCGATCGCGATGCTCACCGTGCTCGAGACCCTGACCCCGGCGGAGCGCGCCGTCCTCGTGCTGCACGAGGTCTTCGCCGTGCCGTACGAGGAGATCGCCGAGGCGGTGGGGCGGTCGAGCGCCGCGGTGCGGCAGATCGCGCACCGGGCCCGCCGGCACGTGGCCGCGCGCCGCCCGCGGACGGCGGTCAGCCGCACCGAGCAGCAGCAGGTCGTGGACCGGTTCCTCGCCGCGGTCACCGCCGGGGACGTGCAGGGCCTGCTGGACGTGCTGGCGCCCGACGTCGTGGTGGTCGCCGACAGCGGCGGCCTGGCGCCGGCCGCCCGGCGCCCGGTCGCCGGCCGGGAGCGGGTGGCCCGGGCGCTGGTCCGGTTCGCGGAGTTCGCGCCCGGGGTGGAGATCACCACGCCGCTGGTCAACGGCACGGTCGCCGCGCGGATCGACGCGGGCGGCGAGTTCGACACCGCGATCAGCTTCGTCGTGGCGGACGGCCGGATCACCCGCATGTACGCGATGCGCAACCCGCGGAAACTCGGCAGGCTCGACACCGTGGCCGAGCTGCGGCGGTGACGGAGGTCCGCGGCCTGTCTTCGGGAGCGACGTGGAGCCTGACCTAGGGAACGACGTGGAGCCTGACCTCGGGAACGACGTGGAGACCGTCCTCGGGGACGACGTGGAGCGCAGCGAGGTCCTGATCGTCGGTGCCGGCAACGCCGGCATCTCCCTGGCGGCGCGGCTGCTGCGCGACGGCGCCCGGGACGTCACCGTCGTCGCCCCCCAACCGGTGCACCGGTACAAGCCGCTGCTCAACTACGTCGCCGGCGGGGAGGCGGCGATGCCGGACCTCGAGCGCCCGATGGCCGACGTCGTCCCCGACGGGTGCCGGTGGGTCCGCGACGCCGTCGAGTCGGTCGACCCGGCCACCCTGACCGTGCGCACCCGCACGGGCCGCACCCTGCACGGCTCGACCCTCGTGCTGTGCCCCGGACTCGTCGAGGACTGGGCGGCCACGCCCGGGTTGCAGTCGGCGTACACCGACGGGTGGGCGGCGTCCTCGTACGTCCCAGGCAGCGCGCCGCTGGTGTGGCCGCGGCTGACGTCGCTGCGCAGCGGCTCGGTGGTCTTCACCGTGCCCCCCGAGCCGGCGTCGTGCGGGCCGACCGCGCTGAAGCCGCTGCTCATGGCGTGCGACCACTGGCGGCGCGCAGGGGTCCTGCCGGACCTCGAGGTCCGGCTCCTCCTGCCCGAGCCGACCGCGACCGGCGTCGCGGAGGCCGACGAGGTCCTCGAGCGCGCCTTCGCCGGCTACGGCGTCGAGGTGCTGCGCGAGGCGCGGGTGGAGCGGGTGGAGTGGGACACCCACGCGATCACCGTCCGGACGCCGAGCGGCCGGGTCCTGCTCGGGGACGTGACCTTCGCCCACGCCGTCCCGCACTACCGGGCTCCGCGGTGGATCGCCGAGGGCGGCCTCGCCGTCGACCCGTCGCCGGGGCTGGTCGACATCGACCCGGAGACGCTGCGGTCCCGCCGGCACGAGCGGATCTGGGCGATCGGCGACGCCGCTGCCGTGGCGACCCGACCCTCGGGCGGAGCGCTGCGCAAGCAGGTCCACGTGCTGGCCCGGAACCTGCGGGCCGCCCGGGACGGGAAGCCGATGCAGCGGTACGACGGGTACACGGTCATGCCGATCACCCTGAGCAAGCGGAAGCTGGCGCTCAACGAGGTCGACCGCGACGGCCGGCCGGAGCCGTCGGTGCCCTTCCTGGACCCCTTCCGGCCGCGCCGCGCGACCTGGCTGTTCGACCGCTACGGCCTCCCGCAGGTCTACTGGCGCCGCATCCTGCGCGGACGGGTCTGACCCGCGCGACGAACCCTTGACAGGCAAGTCGCCACTTGCCTATAACGGTCCGCGTGGAGGCGGACGCCGACCTGTTCAGGGCCATCGGCGATGCGACGCGCCGCACGATCCTCGACGAGCTGACCGCCCACGACGGGCAGACGCTGTTCGAGATCTGCGGGCGGCTGACCGTGAAGCACGGCCTGTCCTCCTCGCGCCAGGCCATCTCGCAGCACCTCGCCGTGCTGGAGCAGGCCGGGCTGGTGCACACCCGGCGGCAGGGCCGGTACAAGTTCCACCACATCGACACGAGCCCGCTGCGCTCGATCGTCGAGCGGTGGCCCACCCACCGAGAGGACCCGAACCCGTGATCCGCATCAACATCACCAGCGTGCTCGTCGACGACCAGGCCAAGGCGCTCGCCTTCTACACCGAGAAGCTCGGCTTCACCAAGAAGACCGACGTGCCCGCCGGCGAGGCCCGCTGGCTCACCGTGGTCTCGCCCGCCGACCCGGACGGCGTCGAGCTGCTGCTGGAGCCCGACGGCCACCCGGCGGCGGGTCCGTTCAAGGAGGCCCTGGTCGCCGACGGCATCCCGTTCACCCAGTTCGCCGTCGACGACGTGTACGCCGAGGTCGAGCGGCTCAAGGGGCTGGGTGTCCAGTTCACCCAGGACGCGACCGACCTGGGCCCGGTGGTCACCGCCGTCCTCGACGACACCTGCGGCAACCTCGTCCAGATCGCCACGATGAAGTAGCCGCTCCCCCGCCGACCGCTCCGCGCCCCGAGGTCCCCGTTCGCGGGTGTTGGCTGGCATCCTGCGTGCCTCGCCAGCGGACAGGGGGACCGACGTGGACGGCGGTTTCAGCTTCCCGAAGCCGGAGTTCGACCTCGAGTCGACGGTCGAGCGCGCCATGGCCGTGATCAACCGGACGCTCCAACCCTCCCTCGAGGAGGCCCGGGAGGTCGTCGGCAAGGCGCGCGCGAGCAGGCCCCTCGTCGCACCGGGAGAACTCGTCGGCCAGGTGACGCGCGGCAACCGGATCCGGGCGGCGCGCGCGGTCTCCTACTCCCTCCCCTCGATCCTCCCGGGTTACGGGACGGCGCTCTCGGCCGCCGCGCTACCGGTCGCGTTGCGCGAGGCCCTGAAGGAGGCGGTCAGCGCGACGATCAAGGTCGGGCTGCTCCACGACAGGGACCTCACCGACCCCGAGCTCACCCGCATCGCCGTCCTCCTGGTCCTCACGGAGGGAGCCGTCCGGCTCGACAAGACCGGGAGGATCCGACCCGAGGCGGTCCTGGGGCCGCACGCGTCGCTGGTGGGGCAGGCCGCTGCGTTCGACGCGCTGGCCGCCCTGACGGCCGAGGAGCGGCAGGAGCTCGCCGCCTCGCAGTCGGAGATCCTCCGGGCATGGGCGCTGGCGGTCGGACCGCCCTTCCTGGCCGGGTTGCTGCCCTTCGGCCTGGGCCCCATGGCCGCCGCCAACTTCATGCAGCACGTCCTCAAGGGCACCATCGCGGCTGCGGGAACGGTCTTCGGGCCCGCCGCACCCGTGCCGGTGGCCGTCGAGGACCTTTCCGACCGCGAGGTCCAGCGGGACGGTTCCGGGGCCTGAGCCGCACGCCGGCCGGTGCCGGGGGGACCGGCGGGATCCGGTCGGCGCGGGGGCCCGCCAGGTCCGGCCGGTGGGAACGGCGTCGGACGGTGCAGCCGGACGGCGTCGGCGGGCCTGAGCGTGGTCGCGGTCCAGGCGGACGCCGCGGTCGACCAGCACGTCCGTCGACGGCCCGTACCGGCTGCCGGCGGCGTGGGACGGCCGGTCCCGCAGCTCGTGTGACGGGTTCTTGACGAACGGGCGAAAGCCCCGGTCGCCCTCTGCGCCGTGGGCAGGAGGAGGACCGATCGTCGGGCCAGGTGGGCCCGTGAGGTGGGAGGAGAACGGTGCCCGGCCGGCCGGAGGTCGAGGGCACGCGCGTCACCCCCTCCGCAGCAGACGAGCGAACGGAGTAGCGGCACATGTCGACGAAGAGGCGCGACGAGGCGACCGAGCAGGGCCACGGCGGCAAGCTGTCGCACGAGACCAAGATGTACCTGCGTTTCGCGGCCATGATCCTGACGGCCATGGTCGTCATGTACTGGACCATGTTCGTCAGCTCGTGGGAGTGGAGCCATGTCCGCTTCAGCGAGAGCCGCGTGTTCATGGCGCTCACCATGGGCGGCACCATGGGCCTGGTCATGCTCGCGTGGATGCTCAACATGTACAAGAACGTGAAGGGCAACATCGCGATCGTGGTGGCGAGCCTCCTGCTGTTCGGTGGCGCCGTGTTCCTCGACCGCAGCCAGACGACCGTGCAGGACGTCTCCTGGATGAAGGCGATGATCCCGCACCACTCCCTGGCCATCACCCGCTCCGAGCGCGCCGAGATCACCGACGTCCGCGTGTGCCGGCTGGCCCGGGAGATCAGCGAGGCGCAGCGGCGGGAGATCGACGAGATGAACTGGCTGATCGAGGACATCGAGGAGAACGGGGAGGCCGAGACCCTCGCCGAAGCCCAGGCCCGGCCCGTTCCCGAGTTCGCGGCGGAGGCGTTGCGCGACTGCCCGGGGAGCTGAGCCGGGAGGACGGGGCCGGGCGTCCGGTCGCACCGGAGCGAGCGGACGCCCGGGGTCGGGCTCACACGTTGAAGCGGAACATTGACCCGGGGTTATCTGACCTGCACGGACTCGGCGACATCCCACCTGACCTGGGAAAACAACTCTCGTCGTTTCCGGTTGTTGACGGGGGTTCCTCGTCGTCCCGTGCCATCGATGTGCCATCGGCACGCGCCGGGTGGGCGCAGATCGGCGCAGCCACCTAGCCGCGCACCCCAAGACTCCCCGCGGCGCCCGCTGCGGGGCGGCCCCGAACCGGCGTCGGAAGCACCGGCCGGGGCCTTGACCCCTCACCTACACGAAGGCGAGAGACCCATGTCGAACCGTACTGTTCACGCCCGCCCACTTCCCCGGCTCGTGTCGCCACGCCTGCCCATCGGGCGCCGCCTGGCCCACTTCCGTCGTCGGGCTGCCGGCGCGTGGACCACGCCGACCCGCTCGGACCTTCTCACCGTGCTGTGGCCGGTGGGGACCTACCTCGCGGGGCTGACCATCGGCGCGCAGTTCCTCTGAGCGCCGCTGCTACCGGCGCCTGCAGGTCGCGGGCGCCCGTAGTCGGCCGGTAACGGTCGGCTACGTTCCACTGACGCAAGACGGCCCCGGCCCGGTGGTGAGAGACCGGGACGGGGCCTCGAATCCCAACCCCTGCGTGGAGGGCTAGGACCGTGAGCAACCGTAGCGAAGAACTGACCGCTGATATGCCTCCCGTGACGCGGTGCCCGGATTGGTGTGCGCTGGGCTGGCACCCGTGGGAGCCGGACGGGAGTGAGTGGGGGCGGACCCATGAGGGGCCGGCGGCGCCGGGGTCGCTCGACGTCGAGCTGTACGGCGTGGAGGCGTATCAGGGTGGCGTCGTTGACGCTTCTGAGCCGCCCCAGGCCGTGATCGACGGTGTGCTGCTGGGCCCAGAGGAGCTGCGCACGTTGGCGGCAGCTGCCTTCCACCGGGCCGCAGTGCTACTGACCGCGGCCGAGTACGCGGAGCGCCCCCTGCGGTAGGCGCGCACCGGCAGCAGCGCCCCCATCGGCTACGAGCCCGGTGGGGGCGCTGTGTTGTCTAGGCCCGGGGGCGCTGCTCGGTCCCGCGGAACGTGTCCGCCACCTCGTGCACCAGCAGGTGGCACCCTGCCGTGCAGTCGAACTCGACCAGGCCCTCCTGTATCGCCCCGTTCGTACCTGATTCCGGTTGCCACCCTGCGGCGGCCCGTTGCCCGCACGACGGGCACCGCTCCCAGCTCACTCGTTCGCTCACGGACATCCACTGTCGTCGCTAAGCAACTGTTGGTGCCAGTGCTGTCACCGAACCGTCACAGCCTGATTGCAAGCGCCTATGCCGCGGCCTGCCGCCTGGCTGGCCGCTCGCACCTCGCGGCGCTCCTCACGCGGCAAACGTGGTCTGTACCGACCGGTTGGTCGACGGATGGGCTGGCCTTTCGTCACAGACTTATGCACAGCGGTGGACGGCAGCTTAGTGGTCACGGTGTGGCGCAGGGTGACGGCGCTCAAGCGGCGTTGAGCGCTTCACAATTATTCGATGGACACCGTTGATGGCTAGGGAGGAGCCTTCGGTCTCGTCCGCATCGACCAGCGCGCCCAACGAGACAGTGCGAGCAGTGGCGCGAGCTGTCATGGAGGTAGCGTCATGTCGGATGATCTAGACGCCGCAGAGTATTTTCGCCGAGCGAACCGGGCTGCGAAGAGAGAGTTTGGGGGCGTCGGGGGGTTCCCCACGTTAAAAGTGAGTATGGGACCCAACGGTGCCGTGAACTGCCCGGTAGTCGTGGTTCCCTCCCCGGGCGCGCAGTGGCTAGATGTGCCGCTGAAAGAGCTGCAGGAGCCGGGCGCCCCTTCCCCCCTGGATGACTTCGGTGAGCGAATGCGAGCCGCTGCGCGGTACGCGTCGAGAAAGGGTTTCGCCGGAGCGTTCCCAACCTTCTACCACGCCGAACGAGACGGGAGGACGGTACTCGGGATCGTCCTGCTGAAATCGGACGTCGCCGCGTGGGATGACGTGCCGGCCAAAGACTTGGGGAACCCGGTTCACGACTCGATTGAGTCTCGTTGCAAGGCGGCGCAGAGGTACGCCCAGGCGCGTGGCTTTGCAGGCGGGTTCCCGACCTTCTTCCATGCCGATAAGCCAGGAGGTCGCGAGTACGGCACTACTTTGATCAAGAAGGGCAAGGCGAAGGTCGTGACCGCGACGTTGTGGCAACTTGTCCGCTGATTGAAGCAGGTATGTGGCCTGGCTCGCCGGTGACGGTGACTTGTGGGGCAGCCCCGCCCGGCGCTACGGGGGTGAACCGGGCGAGGCGCCGCTGCGCAGGTGCCCCGTGGTTCTGCAGCCATAACGGGGCCTACAACCCGGCGGGGCGGCCCTAGTTGCACCGGGTCAACCGCCGGGTCCTGCAAGCGGCCTCAATCAGGGGGACTGCCCCCGGTTCGGTTGACTCCTTGCCTGTGAGGCCCTGGGCCTCGCTGGAAGGATCAGCATCGTGCCCAAGCCGTTCCCGGCGGAGTTCCGTCGTGACGTCATCGCCGTGGCCCGCAAGGG